>DATAIW010000021.1:0-12087 GCA_036262455.1 Candidatus Limnocylindrales bacterium
CTGGGCGACGGTCGGCCACACGGCGGCCGGCCGGACGTATTGGCTCTGCGGCGTCGTCGGCGAGCCGGGCCTTGAGACGACGCCGTGGCCTGATCCGGACGGCGATAGCTGGGAGGACGACCTCGACCACCCGCGGACCGCTGCCGAGCTCGTCTGGGCCCTCGACTCGGCGTGGGCGATCATCGACGGCTGTCTCGATCGGTGGACGCCCGAGCTGCTCGACGACACGGTCGAGCGGCACTTCGGCGAGCAGGTCCAGGTCCACTCGCGGGCGTCGATCCTCCAGCGCCTGCTGACGCACGAGGCGTACCACTGCGGCGAGCTCTCGCAGACCCTCGGCATCCACGGCCTGCCCCAGATCGATCTCTGGCGGCCGGACTGATCGCCGTGCCGGGGTAACGCGTGCGTTACCCCGCGCCGTGCCACAGGCGATCACTCACCGGCACGCCGGGCGATATATGGTATCGTGTATGGCATGGAGCGAACGACCGTCTACCTGACCGAGGCGCAGAAGCGAGGGCTCGAGCGGGCCGCGCGGCTGACCGGGCGGAGCGAGGCGGAGCTGATCCGGGAAGGCGTCGAGGTCGTGACGAGCCGCCATCAGGTCGCCGATCCGGTCCTGCCGTTGTTCGAGAGCGGGCAGCCCGACCTCGCCGAGCGCGTCGACGAAGCGCTCGATGGGTTCGGCGAGCCGTGATCGTCCTCGACACGAGCGGGCTCCTCGCGGCGATCGACGCCAGCCAGCGGCACCACGCCGCGGCCGCGGCCGCGCTCCGCGCATCGGACGGTCCCCTGCTGTTGTCGCCGTTCGTGCTCGCCGAGCTCGACTACCTCTTGTCGACGCGTGTCTCGTCTCGGGCGGCGACGTCGCTCCTGGGCCAGGTGGCCGACGGCGCCTACCGGCTCGAGCCGATGGCGGCCGAGGACATCGCCCGGGCAACGGAGATCATCGGTCGGTACCGAGACCTCGAGCTCGGCCTCGCCGATGCGTCGCTCGTCGTCCTCGCCGAGCGGCACGGCATCCACGACGTGCTGACGCTCGACGAACGGCACTTCCGGGCGATCGATGGCCCCGGCGGTCGGCCGTTCCGGATCCTGCCCGCCGACGCCTGACCCGCCGCCCGGCGGCGCACCGCAGGTCTGCACCGGCGGCCCGGCCTACAACTCCTTCAACGGGCACGGCCAGGTGAACGCCCTGTCAGCCATCCTCAGGTAGTCAACCGCGCAGTCGGACGATGCCGGCGGCCCATGGTCTCCGGGGTCGTCGCGTCCCGGTTCGGCCATCAAGCCACCCGAGCCGGCTTCCCCTACCCCACCCCGACGAACTGGTCGAGCGCCAGTCGCCCGGCGCTGGTCAGGTGCCCGTTCCGCGACTTCAACTCGAGGTCGAACCGCGAGATCTTTCCCTCGAGCGCCGCGCGCATCCGGGCGAACATCGAGCCGGTCACCAACTTGTACGTCGTGAACAGCCCGACGCGCGGCCGGGCCAGGCCCGGCAGGTCTCGCGCGAAGGCCAGCCACGGCTCATCGGGGTGCTGGGCGATGACGAAGAGACCGCCCGTCCAGCACCCGAGGAGCAGGAAGTCGACCTCGGCCAGCGACTGGATGTCGCAGTCGCCGACCGACATGACGCTCGCCTCGACCCCACGGGTCCGGAGGTGGCTCGCGATCTCCTCGGCGAGCTGCCGGGTGGTGCCCGTCCGGCTCCGATAGACGATGGACGCTGTGCTCATCGCCCTACCCTCGCGCCGGATAGCTGCCGGTGAGCTTCTTCCCCGCCGCGTGGAGTCCGTGGAAGAACGGCGTTCCTGGCAGGAACATGTATGGACAGAGCCGGGCGACGACATCGACCCCGTGGGCCTCCGCATACTCGATCGCCGTCTTGCTCGTGGCGCCCGCTCCGCCGAACCCGCCGTACAGCCAGACGTGGGTCACACCGGCCCCGACGCACTCCTCCACGACGCGCTCCGCGACGGCGGGCGGCGTCATGATCAGCGCTCCGTCCACGGGCGGTTCGATCTCGGCAACGCTCGCGTAGCAGCGCTGGCCGTCGATCTCGGAGGTTGCCGGGTTGACCGGCACAGCCTCGTAGCGCCGCTGCCGCAGCTCCTGCCAGAGGGTGTAGCTCAATTCCTTCGGATTGCGTGACACGCCGACCACGGCCACCCGCTTGAGTGCCAGGAAGTCCTCGATCTGCTGAATGGTTGTCGTCATCGCTCGCCTCCTCGTGTGGGATCGCGCACGAAGACTTAGCAAGGGGCGGTGCCGGACGACAAGTGCTGGACGGCTCCACCTCGTTCGCCGCCTCTCCCGCCTCGACTTGGGCCATCAATGCTCCCTTGACGATGGCGACACGCGATCGGCTGGTGCTCGAGAAGTCGGGGAACGCGGTACCGGGGATCCAAGCCTGTGGTACATGCGAGCGGCTCGAACCGACGCTGCTCACCCCACGCGACGACCGGCAGGTCGTGCGCGGTGAGTACGCCCGTCCTCCGAAGCGATCACGCCAAATGCGCTATACCGTTGCAGGTGCAACAACTCGCCATTCCCGAGGACGTTCCCGTCCCGAGATGTTCGCCCTGAGGGACGCGCCGTTCGCGACGTGAGTGCGGCGAAGTATGGCTCCGGTTGGCCCTCAGGCGCCCTCGTTCGCTGCGTCCGCGGGTTCGTCGGTCGCGTCGTCGTCGGTCGCGATCGGGGTCGACGCGAGGTGGCTGGCCTCGACCATCCGTGGCTCCCCGTCGCGGTCCTTCCAGCGCGTCTGGATGAGGACCTCGTCGACCTCGCCGGCCATGCGCAGGACGACGTTGTAGCCGGACCCGCTGTGCTCGATGGAATCGATCTCGACCTCATTGGCGGGAAGCGGCATCAGTGCCAGCACCTCGCCGAGGTTGCGCCGGAGCTCCGGGCTGAAGTCTCCGGTTGCGCGGTCGATGTCACCAGCGGCCAGGGCATCGCAGACGGCCTGAGCACGGGCTCGAACGGCCGGTTCGTCCATCGTGTCGACCTCGTGATCGGCTCGCGGCCGGGGTGGGCCGCCCGGAACGATGATAGGCCCGTTCGACCCGAGCAACCGCCATCGCTCGCGAAGTCAGCGCGGGCCGGCAGCTCGGCGTTCGCTTGTGGGGGTTCGCGGTCGGCGGCGCGTTGGAGCGGCGGGAGCAGCGTCGAGATCGGCGGCCGGCACGGGATCGCTGCGACTGGCCAGCTCCTGTCGCGCCACCCTCTGCGGGGTCGGTTGATCGCTCTTCGGTTTGCGCGATCGGGTCCGTTTCGGAGCCGTCGGCTCGGCGTCGACGCTGACGGCCGTCTCCCCGCGGATGCTCGTTGCGGGTCCTGAACGCGCCAGCCGCTGCGCGGCGATTGCCTCGAGGATCGACTCGAGCCCGGGGAGCTCGTCCACGGGGGCCGGCGGCCCTGGCTCGTCAGGGTCGTCGGCGTCCAGGTCATCGTCGGTGGTCCCGGCTGCAACCGCGGCGAGCGTCATCGTGGACAGCCAGCCGGCGCCACCGTTCGGCGTTCGGACGCGCGCCCAGACCTCGACACGCTCGAGCACCTCGACCTCGTCTCCGCCATCCAGTTCCCGGAGTGTCTGGCCGAGGACGTCGTCCGGCCGATCGAGAAGCGGAACGCTGTCATAGCGAACCAGCGCTCGTTCGATGCCTTCGTCGATCGGTCCGGTGAAGACGACGGGCAGGCGAGCCGACGAGGTCGCCAAAGCCGCCGCCGCCCGAACGGCGGTCGTGGTGTCGGTCCGGAACCGCGCGTCAGCCACCGAGCGATCGAGCCAGCGCGGGAGGTTCCGATCTCGCGCCGCTGACGAGCCCAGCGTGCTTTCAGCGGCATCGTCCGACTCGGCGGCCTCCGCTGCCGGCCCGGCCTGCCGGTGCCGGCGCACCATGGTCAGGAGGAAGGCTCCGGCGACCACGGCGACCACGGCGACCACGGCGAGCGCGATCGGGAGGAGCAGCCCATCGGTCCCGGTCTGCAGCCCGCCATCGGTTGCGTTCGTGCCGAAACGAGCCGTCGTCAGGGGGATGACGGCCGGGGCCGCACGCGGAGTCGGGAGGTGCATGGCCATGGGTTGCAGGTGCAACAGGATGGCCGGTCGACGGCGGCCGTGTCATTGACCCATCCGTCACCCATCAACCCAGCCAAGGGTCCGACAGACCGATTCGGTCAGGGCCCTGCCAGGCTGCGTGAGATGGCCTGAATCCGTCCAGACGCGCGGTCAGCGTCGCAAGAGCAACCGGCGGATGTTGGAGATCGCCTGGTCGAAGACGCGGGAGACCTCCTCGACGTTCGCGTCGTCCCGCGTCCGGAGTCGGATCGTCACATCGGCGGTGTTGGTGGTCCCCGCGGCGACGACGATCGACCCGCCGTAGTCGCTGCCCGGCCGGCCCCACTCGATGCGCCGCGTCGGCCGGTCGGCGACGAAGCCCGCGTCGGGTGCGCCGCCACGTTCGCGGAGGTCCGCGTCGACGTCGAGCTCGCCCTCGACCGCGGTCGAATCCTCGAGCCGCATCGTCGGGACGTACTCCGGCAGCCGGACGGGATCCGCCAGGAAATCGAACGCCGCGTCGGCACCGACCATGACCGTGAAGGTTCGCTCGAGATCAGCCAGCTTCGTGCTCCTTTCCGCCCATCAGCATGGCGCGGCCGCTATCGTACGGGTGGTGACCGCCGACGGCGCGAGACTCGAACCCCACCCGGACCCGACCTCGACCGATCGAACACCGAGGCTTGTCAATGGCATGACGACGAGACGCGTGGCGTGGCGGCGATCCGACGAGGTCGAGGCCGACGAGCATTGCACCCTGACGACCCGCGACGGCGGCCTGTCCCTCGTGGGCACGGTGATCGGCGCCGAGGGTGGGCTGCCCGTCCGGGTCGAGTACCGCGTCCTCGCCGATCGCGCCGGCCTGACGACCGCGGCCCACGTCCGGGACCTGCGCGGGTTCACGACGCGGACCATCGTCCTGGAGCGTGACGCAAAGGACCGCTGGTCGGTCGACGGGACCGTCCAGCGCTCGCTCAAGGGATGCACCGATGTCGATCTGGGCTGCAGCCCATCGACCAACACGTTGCCGGTCCGCCGGCTGCGGCTCGCCATCGGCGCGTCGCACACGATCCAGGCGGCGTTTGTCCGGTTCCCGGAGCTCGCGGTCGTCAAGGCGGCCCAGACCTACACCCGGCTCGACGAATTCACCTGGCGATATGCGAGCGGGACGTTCGAGGCCGACCTGACGGTCGACGATGACGGGCTGGTCGCCGGATATGCCGTGTGGCGGCGGACCGGGTACGCGATCGGTCCCGACGACACCGAGCCGCTCGATACCCACCGGTAGAGAAACGAAGGGCCGTCGTCGACTGACCGACCTCGCGAGCTCATCGCCGTTCCGACGGCGCGGGATCAATCGTCAGGGCCGCTTCGAACTCGTGCACCAGCGAGCGGCGGTCGGACTCGTCGAGCCAGGTGGACTCGATGCCTTCGACCGCGATCCTGCCGAGCTCCGCCAGATCGAACCCGTACGCGTCGGCCACGCGGGCGTACTCGAGGCCGAGATCGAGATCCATCATCGCCGGGTCGTCCGTGTTGATCGTCACGAGCAGACCGGCGGCGCGCATCGCCCGGAACGGATGCTCGGCGAGGGTCCGGAACCGATTGGCGATCACGACGTTGCTCGTCGGGCACACCGTCAGCGGGATTCGCTCGGCCGCCACCCGCTCCATCAGCGACGGGTCTTCGACGATCGCGACGCCGTGATCGATCCGCTCTGCTCCGAGGACGTCGAGCGCGATCCGGATGTTGTCGGGACCGACGCCGACCGCCTCGCCCGCGTGGCAGGTCCTGCGGAAGCCGAGCCGGCGGGCGGCGCCGAACGCCGGCGCAAAGCTCGCGAGATCGATGCCGAGCTCCGTCGAGTCCGCACCGACACCGATGACCCGCTCCGCCCGGCCGGACCGGCGCAACTCACCCAGTTGGTCCACGAGCTCCAGGCCGGCCGCTGGGCCGTACGCCCGATCCATGTCCGCGATCAGCAGGCAGCGGACTCCCGCGGCCGCCTCGGCGGCCTCGATCCCCGCGGTCAAGCCGGCGACGATCGTGGCCAGGTCCTGGCCGCCGGCCAGGTGCCGGGCCGGCGTGAAGAAGGTCTCCCGGTAGCGAAGCCCGTGGGCGGCGCCGTCGATCAATGACTCGTAGGCGATCCGTGCCCAGTCATCGCGCGTGAGCAGGGTCTCCTGGACAAGCCAGAACACTGCGAGGAACGCGTCGAGCGAGTCGTAGCGGTAGAGGTCGGCTGGATCCTCGACCGGCAGCGGCCGTCCGGCCTTGGCCGCCAACTCCACGACGGTCGCAGGTCGGACCGTTCCCTCGACGTGACAGTGCAGCTCGACCTTCGGGATCAGGTCGAATCGATCGCCGGACGCTGGGTTTGGAGATGTCATCTGGTCGCCTCCCGCCTGCCTGCGTCGGTTCCGTTCAACGTCGCCGGCGCGGGCAGCGCGTCAGGCGATCATGCGCCGCCAGCCATTCGCGAGGCAAGGCGGACGCCATGGTTGACCCTCCATCTCCAGGGGCGTATAACCCATCGACCGGGGACAGCGGAGGAGTGGAGGATCCGACCGATGGACCGAGCGCGCGCAGCCGCCCCCATCAAGCGACGACCCTCAGTCCTCCGTCGCGGGCCAGGACCGATCCTCGCGGTTCTTGTCGTCCTGCTGGCCGTCCCGCGGCCGGCACTCGCCGGTCCGCCCGCCATCTCCCTCGTGACCGTCGGAAGCCCGGTCGGAACGACGCCCCAGAACCACCAGAATGAACCCGCCGTCGCGATGGATGCCCACCAGCCGAATGTCCTTGCGGCAGGTGTCAATGACTTCATCGACTGGCAACCCTGCCCGGAGGACACGGCGAGGGAGAGCGGCACGTGTCGAGGGTCGAATGCCGGAGTCGGGCTGTCCGGTGTCTATTTCTCCTTCGACAGTGGCCACTCCTGGATCCAGCCCACCTACACCGGGCTGACCAGCCGCGACTGCACGGCGGCCGGTCCCTGCACGCCGCACACGGGACCGATCGGAACCCTTCCGTGGTACGCCGAAGCTGGCCTTGCCTCGAACGGGGATCCGGCCGTGGCTTTCGGGCCGAAGCGAGTGGGCGGGACGTTCTCGTGGGCGAACGGCTCACGGCTCTACTACGTCAACCTCATGGGCGCGGTGACTGCGACGTTCCCCCAGAAGGAGCCATTCAAGGGCTTCCTCTCACTCGGAGTCTCACGCCTCGACAACCCGACCCCGACCAGCGTGCTCGACAAGAACAGCTGGATGGCGCCGGTGATCGTGGCCAACAAGACGAGCGCCACGACGTTCGAGGACAAGGAACAGGTCTGGGCTGACAACGCCGAAACGAGCCCGTTCTTCGGCAACGTCTACGCCTGTGTCGATGAATACCGAAGCAATGGTCGGGGGAATGCGTTTTCGCAGACCGAGCAGGTGATCCGGTCCAGCGACGGCGGCGACACGTGGACGATGAAGCAGGTCCGCTCGGCGACCGCCAACGTCGCGAAGGGCTTCCGCGGCGCCTGCAACATCAGGACCGACAGTCACGGCGTCGTCTACCTCTTCTACACCCACTTCGAGGTCGGGTCGTCGGGACTCGGCGCCCACACGATGCAGAAGTCGCTCGACGGCGGGAAGACATGGACCCAGCCCCGAGACGTCCAGCCCGCCAACGACGGCTGCTACAACATCGACGTCGTGTCCGGCCGGTGCGTCGCGGACGGTGGCGCCGGTGCCAGGATCGACCTGCTGTCGATGCCGTCGATCGACATTGCCAACGGTGCGCCGACCGGCGTCGATGCGACCGACGAGATCGTGGATGCCTGGGGCGACGGTCGGTTCGGTCTCAACCACGAGGTGACCCTGCTCTCGTATTCGACGAACGGCGGCGCGAACTGGAGTCCGCCCGCGACGATCTCGCTGCCGGGTGACCGGCCGATCTACTCGGCGCCGGCGATCGCACCCGACGGCAGCGCCGTGTACGTGATGTACGAGGCGTTGACCGACCCATGGCGGGGCGCGGACATGTCCTCGGCGCGCGGATACCACGGGATCTTCCTCCGGGCGCCGATCGGCGCCGGGGGCGCGCCGGGAGCCTGGACGACGCTCGTGACCGGTCCGCTCGGCGACATTCGCGCGAGCTACCCGGGCCACGACATCTATCAGGAACGCGTCGGCGACTACGTCTATGCCGCGGCGAGCCGGACGTATGGAGTCGGGGTCTGGTCAGACACGTCGAACGCGGCGGTCTGTCCGGCCGTGCAGGCGTGGCGAGCCGCTTCGTACGCCGCCAACGAGCGGGTGCTCCCAGGAGCGCCCTGGCCCACGGTGGACTGCCCACCGACGTTCGGGAACGTGCAGATCATGGCCGCAACGAGCGGTTAGTGAAGTTCAGTTAGTCGCCCGACACGCCCTGGCTGAGTCACGGCTCGGCGGTCGCGCCCCGTCCCGGGGCCGGAAGCCACAGCCCGACCGCACCCGGCAGCGCGACGAACAGGGCGACCGCGGCGCTGGCCGGGGTCACGACCGCGCCGACGAGCAGCAGCCGTCACGTTGGCGCGGCCTGCGACGATCCACCCCGTTGGAGGACGGCCCCTGGAATGCACTCGATGACGATCCGACCGGCCCGGCCTGCCGACTTCGCGGCGATGCAGGAGATCGAGGTCGAGGCCGGCTCGATGTTCGCGGCCATCGGCATGGACTCGATCGCCGAGGACGAGCCGTTCACGCTCGACGAGCTCGCCGCGTACACCGCGGCCGATCACGCCTGGGTGGCCGTCGACGACGACGATCGCCCGGTCGGGTATCTCGTCGCTGAGCTGGTGGACGGCCGCGCGCACATCGAGCAGGTATCGGTCCGACCCAGCCGCGCTCGCCGCGGGATCGGGCGAAGACTCGTCGACCACGTCGCGACATGGGCAGCCGCTGAGGGGCTGCCCGCCCTCACCCTGACGACATTCGCCGACGTCCCGTGGAACGCCCAGCTCTACGAGCGTCTCGGCTTCCGGCGTTTGGACGAGGACGAGCTCTCGTCGGGACTGCGCCATCTTCGCGACGAGGAAGCCGCCCGCAGCCTGGATCGGTGGCCGCGAGTCGCGATGATCAGGGTCGTTGCTCCTCCTGCCGGCTGAGGGCCGCCGCTCGCTTCCGGGGTGTGGATAGCCCCACCCTGAAGATGCCGGGTGGCCGGCTGGTGGCCCCCGTCCGGCGCCCGTAGCGTGAGCACATCAGGCACGAGCAGGACCGATCGGATCGTCGAGCGGCCGGCGTGCCCGGAGTACGCTCGATCGAGCGCCAACGCCGTGACGGATCGCGTCCGATCGTCGCGGCAGGAAGGACATCGCTGATGCGGGTCAACCGCCGATTTCTCTACTGGGGGGTCTTCCTCGTCGCCATTGGCGGCGTTCTCGTGGCGGCCGACCTGACGACCGACGACCGGGGCTTCATTCTCAACGCCCTCCGGCTGTGGCCGCTCGCCGTGGTCGCGATCGGGCTGGGCCTCGTCCTGCGCCGGACGCGATTCAGCCTCCCCGGCGGATTGCTCGCCGCGGCGGTCCCGGGCCTCGTCCTCGGCGGCGCATTCGCGGTCGCTCCGCACCTCGCGGTCGACTGTGGCGCGACCGGCTCGCCGTCGAGCAGCGCGACGCGCCAGGGATCGTTCGATGGGCCGGCGCGGATCTCCGTCTCGACCGGTTGCGGCTCGCTCGTCGTCGACACCGCGTCGGGCAGCGCCTGGCGCCTCGACGCGGGCAATGCGGGCAGCCGGTCGCCGATCGTCGACGCGTCGGCTCACTCGCTTTCGATCGACGCAGACGGCGCCGAGGGCTGGCACGTGTTCGACCGGACTCGCGACGTCTGGCGCCTCACCGTGCCGACGACGGCGATCGACGACCTGTCCCTTGCCGTCAATGCCGGCACCGGCCGGATCAGCCTGACCGGCGCCCGGATCGGGACACTGGATCTGACAACCAACGCTGCCCAGGCCTCGGTCGACCTGACCGGCGCGACCCTCGCGACCCTGACCGGCGTGGTGAACGCCGGGATGACCTCGATCCGGCTCTCGGAGACCGCCGACGTCGTCGGCTCGATGGAGGTGAACGCTGGTTCACTCCAGGTGTGCGCTCCGACCGGACTCGGTCTGAGCGTCCATCACAGCGGGGCGCTCAGTGGGATGCAGATCAACGGACTGCATGAAGCCGGCGCCAATTGGCATAGCCCCGACTACGCATCGGCGGCCCACCGCGCCGACCTGAACGTCACCGTGAACCTCGGCAGTGTCGAGATCAATCCGATCGGAGGATGCAAGTGAACCGCCGTCTCTATCGCTGCCGCCACAACCGGCAGATCGCGGGCGTGGCCTCGGGCCTCGCCGAGTACTTCGACCTCGACCCGACCATCGTCCGGGTCCTGTGGATCCTCTCGTTCTTCCTCGGCGGCGTCGGCCTGCTGCTGTACATCGCGATGGCGATCATCGTGCCGCTCGAGCCCGAGACAGGAGTCGCGACGGCAGGCCCGGCGGCCGGCCCCCGGGCTGGTGATTCGACGGGCGGGGATCCGGCCGCGTCCCCCACTGACTGGCACTCGATGCCGGCAACCCACCAGCACGCGAGCCGCGGCGCTGGCGGTGGCCGCGCGGCAACGTTCGTCGGGATCGCCCTGATCCTGTTCGGCGCCCTCGCCCTCGTCGACACCGTCCTGCCGGCCTGGGCCGACGGCGGACGCTTCCTCTGGCCGGCCTTCATCATCGGGATCGGGGCCCTCCTCCTGGCGACCGCGGTGCGGCGCGAGCCGACCGAATCGTGATCGGCGGCGCAGCCCTCGTCGTGGGGCTGCTCCTCATCCTCGCCGGGCTGGCGTCAGCCCGGATCCCCGGCGGAGCGGCGTTCGCTCCGTCGGGGATCGATCATGCCCTCGAGATCGAGGACGACACCGGGAGCGGACCCCTCCGGCTTGCCCGGCTCGCTCGCAACCCGATCCGGGCCTTCCTGCTCTCGCCGATCCACGCCGCCACCTGGCACGCCAATGCGGCGGTCGGCCAGGGGTTCTTCGTCGGGCTCTTCGCGTTCGCTACCCTCGTGTCGATCGCGTCGGCCGGGTTCGCGACGCTCGTCGCGGGCATCGGGTTCGTGTTCATCGCGCTCGCGATCGAGGGGTCCCGGCTCGTCGCCCGGATCGAGCGCCGGCGGTTCAGATTCGGTGACCCGGGCGGCCTCCGGGCGCATCCGTATCGACCGCTCCGGGGCGGCATCCTCGACATCCTCCGGGCCGAATTCGGCGACGAGAACCGCTGGCGCGACGTGCTCTACGTCGGGGTCAACTTTCCTCTCTCGATCATCGAGTTCGTCGTCATCGTGACCGTCTGGTCGGTCTCGCTCTGGTTGTTGACGATGCCGCTCTGGTACGACGCCGGGGCGGGCTCGACGCTGCCTGCGTTCCTGGGTGCGTTGGCGGGGCATGACGCCCCGACGGTCGTCATCCGCACGCTCGCGGGAGCCGCCCTGCTGCCGGTCGCCGCCTCCCTGTCCCAGCTCGTCATGGCCCTCCACCGCGCCGTCGTCGACGGATTGCTGTGCACATCGGAGAGCCGCGAGCTGCGGCGCGAGGTCGAGTCGCTCAAGAAGAGCCGCTCGGCGGTCCTCGACGTGGAGGCGAGCGAGCTGCACCGGATCGAGCGCGACCTCCATGACGGCGCCCAGCAGCACCTCGTCATGCTGACGATTGACCTCGGCCTCGCGAGCGAGCGGATCGACACCGATCCGGAGGGGGCAAAGGAACTGGTCCTCGCGGGCCAGGAGCAGGCGCGGCAGGCGCTGGCAGAGTTGCGGAACCTCGTTCGCGGGATCGCTCCGTCGATCCTGCTCGATCGCGGTCTGGTGGCGGCGCTCGGCTCGATCGCGGCTCGGGGCCCGGTGCCGGCAGTGGTCCGGAGCGGGCTCGAGCCCGGCGAACGGCTGCCGGACGGGATCGAGCGGGCGGCCTATTTCGTCGCCACCGAAGCACTCGCCAACGTCGCCAAGCACAGCGGAGCGC
>DATAIW010000022.1:0-9650 GCA_036262455.1 Candidatus Limnocylindrales bacterium
TTCGAGATCGACCCGCCGCACATCGCGGCCGCCGCGCTTGCTGAGCTGGGGCGCTGCGGGGCGATGGCACCCGACAAGGTCGCCAAGGCGATGGCGACGCTCGACGTGGACCCGGCCAAGCTGGACCCGGCGGCGCTCTGAAGCGCGAGCGGGCATCGTTCTCTCGCCCAGGCGAGCCTCGCCTGTTGACGCCGGCGTTGGCAACCAAGGTCGGCGATTTCACGCTCGATACGGTGCCCGGCCGTGGTGGCAGAGGCGACAGCCGCCTGAGCGCAAGAGATTCGGGCGTGGATCGATGCCAACAGGCGACAGCCGCCTGAGCGCAAGAGATTCGGGCGCGGAGAGACGCGGACCGGCGCCCGCCCTCGCCGAACGACGTCTCGTCACGCGGCTGATGTGCGCGCCCGGCGCGGCAATGCGCGGCCGCCGCCGGCCGCCCATGTCCTGGGAAGTTGCCCGGATACTCGTCCACGGACTCGTAAACCAGGTTGTCGAGCGACGGACGCGACGTCCCGCGGCCGGCGTGCCGTTGCTCGTGCACGATCCGGAGGCCATCGACGCCGTCCACGGCCCGCGTCGGCTCCTCGGAGCGACGATTTCCCGCCTGATGAGTCCGCCGGTGACTACCCGGCCAGGTTTGTCGGCCGGAGCAGCCGTCGACGGGCCGGAGTAGCCCTCGCCGGCCAGCCACCGTGCCCCGGGACCCTAGGCCCGGGCGACGACCCGCCGCAGCAGCAGCCACGCCCCGCCGATATAGGCGACCGACAACCCGGCCAGCACCCAGATCTGCCAGATGACGACCGTCCCGCCGCGGAACATGAAGTCGCCGAACAGCCGGATCGCGCCCGCCACCGGCAGGATGTAGATCAACGAGCGAACCGGTTCGCTGAACTCGCTGATCGCGAGGACGAAGCCGGAGAAGAACACGGACGCGAGCAGGACCAGGAGCGTCAGCTGGACAGCCTGCGCCTCGGAGTCGGAGACGGCGGCGATCACCAGGCCGAGCCCGAGCGACGCGGCCACGAGCAGTCCCGCGACCAGGGCGATCCAACCGGGTTGAGCGAGGAACGGAACATTGAACCCGACGACCAGCAGGGCGATCGTCGCGAAGGCGACCGCGCCCGCGAACAGCCCGAACGCGATGAGCTTGCCGGTCACCAGCTCGGCCGTCGTGATCGGTGAGATCCGGAACAGCTCGAACAGGCCGCTGTTCTTCTCCCGGACGACCGACAACGCGATCAGGGTCACCGCGAGATGCTGGAGGATCAGGGCGAGGACCGCCGGGGCGAAGTACTGAACGACGGTCGGCTCGGATTGGGCGACGTTGTCGATCCACGCCTCGGTCGGGGCGGCGATCACGTTGGCCGGGATCTTGTAGACGTCGTTGACGCCATGGTCGATGGCATACCCCTTGCCCTCGTCGACGGCGTCCTCGATGACCTGGCGGTTGACCGCGGCCTCGAGCCCGAGAGCGACGAAGACCGCGTAGTTGCTCTGGACCGGATCGGTCAGGTTCACCCGGACGTCGATCTGGGAGCGCAGGCCGGCCTCGAGGTTGGCCCGGACGTCGGACGGGGCGACGACCACGACATCGACGAGCTGGCGATTCAGCTGATCCATCGCCGCCGCCTCGTCGGGCGTGACGAGGGCGATCCTGAGGCCGACGCCCGCCACGTCCTGGTAACTCTTCGCGTCGGTCGGAAGTCCCGAATCGGCCGGCAACACGACGATCGTCTCGAGCGGCCGGTGGAAGCCGCTGTAGCCGAGACCGAAGATCGCCATGATCAGGAACGGCCCGAGGACGAGGCTGATCAGCGCTCCCGGCCGGCGGACGATCGACACGAGCTCCTTGCCCACGATCGACAGGATGCGCGTGAGCATCTTGAACAGGCTCATGCCGCGGCCTCGGTTCCGTCGCTCGACGCGGACCCGCTCGCGAGGGCGGCCGCGGCATCGGCCGCCTCGGCGGCCCGCTGCTCTTCGCTTTGTGCGACGAGGATCGCGAAGATCTCGTCGAAGCTCAGGCGATGCTCGCGGGCGGAGGTGACCTCGACGCCGGCGGCCCTGATCGTCTCGACGACGACCGGCAGGAAGCTGCCGGCATCGTCGACGACGACCCGCACATGGCGCGGCCCGTCCTGGTTGACCTGCCGGACGCCGGCCGTATTGACCAGGACCGATGCGTCGAAGAGCGCCGACGTCTCGATGTCGAGGAGGTCGCCGTCCGTCGCCAGACGACGAAGCTCGTCCGGCGGCGCGAGGGCGATGATCCGGCCGTTGACGATCATCGCGACGGCATCGCACTGCTCCGCCTCGCTGACGTGCTGGGTCGTGACGAGGAGTGTCCGGCCCACGTCGCGGAGGCGATGGAGCTCGGTCCAGATCGAGCCGCGCAGCAGCGGATCGACCCCGGCCGTCGGCTCGTCGAGGATGATCAGGTCCGGCTCGTGGACGAGGGCGCAGGCGAGCTCGAGACGCCGCTGCATTCCGCCGGACAGGCGGCCGGCCTGGCGTCCCCGGGCATCCCACAGGTCGACGAGCTTGAGGACCTCGCGGACGCGTCGGCGGCGGCGGCGCCAGAGCATCCCGAACAGGCTCGCGACGAAATCGATGTTCTCGCCCGCCGTCAGGTCCTCATACAGGGTGAACGATTGCGGCATGTAGCCGATGCGTTCGCGATCGGCCCGGCGGAAGGCCTTCGGGTGGCGGCCCATGACGAGCACCTCGCCGCTCGTCGGTGCGATCGCTCCGGTCAGCATCCGGATCGTCGTGGTCTTGCCGGCACCCGAGGGCCCAATGATCCCGAGGATCGTTCCGCGGCGGACCTTCAGGTCGACACCGCTGAGGACCTCGCGATCATCGAACCGGCGCGAGACCTGGTGCATCGCGACGATGACGTCGCGGTCCGCTTCGAGGCCGCCGTCGGGCGGTCGTTCGTTGGTCGGCTCGATCGGAGGTGGATCGGAAGCCATGCGTCCTCCTGGGGGTCTGGTGGGCGATGGCCCGCGCTGGGCACCCGCATTCTGTCGATCGATCCATCCCGCCGACGTGTCTGCGGCCCGCCGCGGCGATACGAATGCATGACGACCCATCCGGCGGCCCGACCGACGACGGTCGAACGCGGGCTCGCGGTCGGAACCCTGCAACACGGGTGGAACCGTCCGGGCCGGGCAACATCGCGTGCGCGAGACGCGTCATCGACGATGCTCCCAGGCGATGGACCTGGACAGCCTGCCGTGAGCGACGATCGGGACAGCTTCGCCGGGCTCCGTCACGCCAGCGACGATCGGGCCGGCATCCGCCGCCGCCGGTCCGGCCGCGGCTTCGCCTATCGCGACCCCGACGGCCGGCCGATCCGCGACGCGGCGACCATCGCCCGGATCAAGGCGATCGCCATCCCGCCGGCGTGGACCGACGTGTGGATCTGCCCATGGCCGAACGGCCACCTCCAGGCGACGGGCCGCGACGCCCGCGCTCGCAAGCAATACCGCTACCACCCGCGCTACCGATCCCGCCGCGACGGGGCGAAGTTCGAGCGCCTCATCGCGTTCGCGAAGGCCCTGCCCGCGATCCGCGAGCGGGTCGAGCGCGATCTCGGCCGGCCCGGGCTGCCGCGCGAGAAGGTCGTCGCGGCCGTCGTCCGGCTGCTGGAGCTCACGCTGATCCGGGTCGGCAACGACGAATACGCGCGGCTCAACCGGTCGTTCGGGCTGACGACGTTCCGCGACCGGCATGCCGCGGTCGAGGGGACGGAGATCACGTTCCGGTTCCGGGGCAAGTCCGGCCAGCAGCATCAGGTCGGCCTGCGCGACCGGCGGCTCGCCGGCGTCGTCCGCCGCTGTCGGGACCTGCCCGGCCAGGAGTTGTTCCAGTACGAGGGCGCCGACGGCCAGCCTCAGGACATCGCCTCCGACGACGTCAACGCCTACCTCGCCGGGATCGCGCCCGGGATCACGGCCAAGGACTTCCGGACGTGGGCCGGGACCGTCCTCGCCTATCGGGCGCTGCGATCGATCGGCAGGGGCTCGACCGACCGGGAGAAGCAGCGCAACATCGCCGCGGCCATCCGCGCGACGGCCGAAAACCTCGGCAACACGCCGGCGGTCGCCCGCCAGGCCTATGTCCATCCGGCGGTGGTCGACGCCTATCTCGACGGCCGGATCCGGTCGGCGCTCGTGGCGGCCGCCGAGGACACCGACGAGGCGCCGGGCGCGACCGATCCGGATGAGGAGCGGGCCGTCGTCGCCCTCCTCCGAGCCCGGCTCCGCGAGGACGCGGGCCGATCCCGCGGACGATCTCCGCGCCGCGCCGACAGGTCGACGCGTGGCCGCGGGAGCCGATCGGGAGCGGTGCGGGCCTGAGCGACGGTCTTCCTCGCCGGGATCTTCGGCATCGTCGGGCGGTTCGCCAGCCGCGTCCTGACGACTCGCGTCTCGCTGAAGCCGATCCTCAGCTGCGCTCGTCGATCCGCAGCGCGAACCCCATCTCGAGCCCGCCGTCGGGCCGGTTGCGCGCCCACGAACGGCCACCCATCGCCGCCACGAGGTGACGGCAGACGAACGGGCCGACGCCCGCCGCCGCGAGCCTGCCGACGTCGGATGAATCCGGCAGCTCGAACGCCCGGGCGAGCTCGTCGGGCGCGAGCTGCGGGCCCCGGTCGAGGATCGCGACCGACACCTCGCCAGCGTCCGGATGGGTGCGGACCTCGACGACGAGCTGGCGGCCGGGTTCGGGTCCGGCGCAGCGGATCGAGGCCATGACGAGGTTGCGGCAGGCCTGCTCGACATAGGTCGCATCGCCGTGAACTGGCGGAACGCGGGCGTCGTCGCGACGCTCGATCGGCGCGTCACCCAGGCGGTCCTCGACCGTCCGGATCGTCGCGTCCACGGCACGCTGGACGAGGACGGGCTCGTCGAGCGGATCGAGCACGCGGCGCTCCAGCCTGGCGAGCACGAGCAGGTCCTCGACGAGATCGTAGAGGCGGGCGGCCTCGGCGCTGATGTCGTTGGCGAGCGTCCGGGTCGCAGGAGGAGAGAGGGTCGGGTGCCGGGCGAGGACCGAGGAGCCCGCGTAGATCGTGGTGATCGGCGTCCGCAGCTCGTGCGACAGGATCGCGAGGAACGCCTCCCGGACGGGCCGCAGATCGCGGCTGTCGGTGACGTCGCGGAGGACGAAGACCGTCTGGCCGGACGAAGGCACGGCATCGCTCGGTTCGGCGTTGCCTTCGGATCCCGGGCCTGGCCGGCCGGGATCGAGGGCCACGGTTCGCAGGGTGAACCAGCGGTTGGGTTGGTCGCGCGGGCGGACGGTGACGTGGCCCGGGGCGTCGTCCGGCGGGGCCTTGACGGGCCGGCCCACGCCTGACGACGCGATCTCCTCGAACCTCGCGAGGAGGTCCGCCCGATCGTGGATCGGTTCACGGGCGAACAACCGATCGGCGGCCGGGTTCGTCAGTCGAAGCTCGCCGTCGGACTCGGTGACGAACACGGCGTCGGGCAGGGCATCGATCACCGCCCGGACCCGGCCGAGATCGGAAGCGGCGAGACCGACCGATGGCGGCCGGGTGCGGGACGTCGTGGCCTGGGTCGGACCGGCCGGCGACTCGGCCGCCGGCGCCTGGTTAAGCTGGTTGCTGGGTTGTCGATCGAGCATCGTGCTCAAGGATCGCGGGCCGGGACCGACGGGCGGACTGGGCCTGAGCGGCTGTGCGTTGCGGCTCCATCGCAGGCGCGCGGCGGCCGATCGTGGAGGCGGCGGGCCCTGGCGACCCTGCGCGGACGCTCAGCGCCCCCGCCGGATTCGACGGGGGCGTTGCGACGCAGCGCGAGCCTGACTGTGGAGCGGCGCGAGCTTGACGCCGATCAGACGGACCGGTCGTTCTTGTCGTCGGTGTGGCGGCGAACCTCGTCGCCTGCGTTGCCGAGGCCGTCGCGGACGTCGTCACCGGCGTCCGCGACCTTGTCGGACAGGCTCTCGTTGCCGTCGGCCTTGCGCCATGTCTCCTTGGCCTTGTTGTCGACGTTGCGCATCGTCTCCTTGACGTCGGCCTTCGTGTCCTCGTTGCCCATGTCAGGAACCTCCGGGTGGATCGGAGCCGGTTGTCCGGCCCGTTTCGTAGAACCTAACCGGGTGGACATTGCGCCGGCCTCGGCGCCGGCCGGGCCAGATCACAACGCGCTTGCAGACCGCGGCTGTCACGTGCCTGCAACCGGGCTCGTCAACGCGAGGTGGTTGCTGCGGCGCCGCGGCCCGTACCGTCAGAGGCCGTCAACCCGAACTCCCTGGAGGTATTCACCACATGGTCAGCAGCACGACCTCGACGACTCCGAGCTCACGAACCGATGACGACACGGATCTCGCGGCAACCGCGAAAGGCATCGCGAGCGATGTCGCGGACCGGGCAGTCGCCGCCGCCCAGCGCCTGCCCGATGCCGCAGCGGTGACGGGCGCCCAGCTCGAGCGAGCCAACCAGATCATCCAGGGCGAAACCGACGAGGTCCTCGCCGTCGGCACATCGCTCTCGCTCGGCCTGGCGATGGGCCTGCTGCTCGGCGGGGCGAACCGATTGCTGGTGGTCCTCGCCCTGATCCCGGCAACGGCAATGGCCTTCACCCTGTTCGATCGCCACGGCGGAACGCGGACGATCCGCCCGCGCTGAGGGCGCGGCTCGGCGGCCTCGGCAGCCGGCCTCGCCCTGACCCGGACACCACGAAGCCGGTCGGCTCGCTGCCGACCGGCCTCTGCGTGTCCTCGGACGTCGGTTCGGGCCTTCGATCCGCTCCTGGGCCCAGGAACCGTGGATTTCGGACCCGGACGAGCGGAACGCCCGGAGGAGGGGGCTCCGGGCGTCCGCGGGATCGGGGTGTGAATGCGCCCCGTCACAAGCGCCTCCACGAGGGATGTTCAGTTCGACCTGGCGGCGCACCGCCGAGCGTGATAGCGAATCTACGTGGCAGGCCGCGCAGGGAGTCTTGCGTGGATCGTGCGCGACATTGCATCCGCATTGCGACCGCGAGTGGCTGGGGCGAAGCCGTCGTGGCCGCGGCCCAGACGGCCGATGTCGGAGGTTGAGAAGGCGGGCTCCCGGACCCCCAGTGGTCGGAAGCCCGCGGAACCAAGTGTCACGGTCGTCCACTGCCGCGCGCCTCTCACAATCGGCCCGGGGAGTTGCAGCGGTCTCGTGCGGACGTTGCAACGAAGCGTCGTGACCCCCGTGGTGGCGGATGGCGTCGGGTCAGGCCATCGCGTCGGGTCAGGCCATCGCGCGGACGGACTGCACGCCTTCCATGAACTCGGGAAACGTCTCGAACTGGGTCCACTGGTCGTACGCGGTCCGGACCGGGACCTGGACATCGACGGCGTTTCAGCCAAGGAGATCCCGTGTCGAAGATCATGGGGGGAGGTAATCGGAACGCCCACCTCGGGAAGGTGGGCGTCCGATGGCTTCGGCGGAGCAAGCTCCGCTGAGCTCGGCGGGTCAGATCGCTCCGCGACCCGTCCGGCCGCGGCCGGTGACCGCGTTCACCACGACGACCGTGATGATCGCGCCGATCGTGGCGACCACGATCGAGCTGATGTCAAACGCGCCGTCGATCGGCTTGGTGTTGAACAGGACGCTGGCAAGGAAGCCGCCGACGAGGGCGCCGACAATGCCGAGCACGATGTGGCCGATGACGCCGAGACCTTCGTCACCCTTGACGAGGAAGCCGGCCAGATAACCGGCGATGGCGCCGAGAATGATCCAGGCGATGATGTTCATTTGGGTCAGGACCTCCATCCCTGATGTCTGATTTCGTCCCGAGGTCGGGACCGAGACGGATCATCGGCGGGCGATTGCGCAAGATCGACAACGGCACGGGCCTTCTCCATTGCATCCGTCTGTCAGCCGCCCACGTGGCTCGCCATCCGTCATCGTGAGGCGCCCATTCGACGGGACGGCGGTCGGGGCGACGGCAGGCTGCAGACTCGTGATCGAGGGCGCATTGCGCGTGGGCCGTGGGGCGGTCGAGGCGACGGGCGAATGGGTCGCCGGAGGCGTCGCGGCCGGACCGGACAGACAGTTGCGGGGCTGTCGAGGTCGTCGTCTCTCCCAGCGCCGCATTGTCTGACAGTCGGATCCGGGACCGATCCCGGATCCGACCAGGGTCCCCGAGCGCCGCGTATTCGAAGGGTCGCCTCCCGACAACGCCCGGAGCCGGTTCGAAGGATCGCCTTCGATGCGTTGCACCCATCTTCTGAAACCGAAGGGGCGGATTGCACGCACGTTGCACCGCCCCCGTTGCGGCGAAGAAACCTGCGATGGAATCAAGAAACGCCCCGGGTCCGAAGACCCGGGGCGTTCTCGCGTGCGGGGGGACTAGGAGGCGCTCGGCGAGGGCTGGAGGTCGCTCGACGGAACGTTGGAAGCGGCCGGGATCGAGGCCGGAGTCGTGCTCGGGGTGGTCAGGGTCGGGCCCGCGGTGCCGGCCGGCGTATTGCAGGCGACGACGGCGCCACCGAGAGACGCGGCGAGGGCAAGGGCGAGCAGGATTCGCTTGATCATGAGATGGGGATTCCTCCGTTGCCAGGGCACCGGCGGGTCCGATGCCTCGCGTGGCCGGGAGCGACCAGCGCCCAGACGATAGGCAGCCCTACCGAACGAACGCCCGGCGCGCGACGCGCGAACTCTTGCATTGGTCTGCCAGTCGAAGCCGTCCGCGCGGTCAATTCCACGCCGCCGGTCCACGCCGCCCGGGACGCCCGTCCTGGTGCGCCGCGCCGGCTCACCAGGCCCCGGCCGCGGGAGTGCAACGAGCGTGATAGGGGCGGGCCGGGCGGACGTCTGTGTCTGCGACCGGCCGCCGTCCATGCTGCCTCATCGCAACGACGCCGCCCCATCCCGGTGGCGTCGTCGACCAGGCCAGAGCCGCCCACCGGTCGATTGCCCCGGGACCGCGACCACAGGAGTCACGATCGATGATCCGGCAGACGACGCTTCCGACCACGGAGCCAGACGTCGAAGACCGTTCGATGCGTCTCGTCGAGTATGCGATGGCGTTCGCCGCGGTCCTGGCCGCCGCGGTCCTGGCCATCATTCGTTGACCCTCCGCGCCATCCTGTACGACGCCCGGGGCGTCGATCGCGAGGTCGACCTGCGGGAGGAACCATCGCCGGACCTCGATCGCGACCGCCTCCTCTGGCTCGACCTCGACGATCGCGATGTCGAGGACCTCGCCCGCGCCTCCGCGGCCATCGGCCTCGAGCCTGAAGGGCTCCGTCGACTGTCGCGCGAGGATCGCCGGGCGCGGATTCTCCGTCTCCCCAAGAGCGTCGTCCTGACCCTCGGCGCGGTCGATCCGGACGACGCCGACGCCCGCCGGCACGAGCTCGACATCGTCGTCGGCGCGAACCACGTCATCACGGTCCACGAGGGGCCGCTGGCCGCGATCGACGCGTTTCGGGCCGAGATCGGGCACGAGGACCAGCTCGGCCGGCTCGACGCTGCCGCCTTCGTCGCCGGCCTGATCGACGCGGTCTTCGCGGCATTCTTCCAGCAGATCGAATCGATCGAACAGGACATCGATGCCCTCGACGAGCTCGCGCTCCGGGCTCGAAGCGAGGACTCCTTCCTGACGAGGGTTCTGACCCTCCGCCGGCGGATCGCCCGGCTA
>DATAIW010000023.1:0-15934 GCA_036262455.1 Candidatus Limnocylindrales bacterium
GTGATCGACGAATGGCTCGTGCTGCTCGCCGAGGGCGCCGCCGACCCGGAGGGCCTCCGGGCGCGGCTGATGGCCGCGCGCGATCTCGCGATGGCATCCGATCCCGGCACCGGAACGACCGCCGCCCACGGGGAGGCCCGATGAGCGACGAGCTGGTCCTCGTCGTTCCGACGGCCGCGGTGCTCGCCGAGCTGGGCGGCGGACGGGCCTGGCTCGGGATCCGCGAGGCCGGCGAGGACGACCTCGCCGCGCTCATCCGGCGCGACGGCGTCTTCCGGGCCCGATCGGAGATGGAGGCGGATCCCGCCTGGAAGCAGGTGATCCCGTATCCGGTCCTGCGCGACGGCGGCGCCTGGTACCTGATGCGCCGTACGAAGGCCGGCAGCGACGCTCGCCTCCACGATCGGTACTCGATCGGTGTCGGTGGCCACGTCAACCCCGAGGACGGCGGGCTCGACGGAGACCTGGCGGCAGCGCTCCGGCGCGAATGGCACGAGGAGCTGGTCGTCGACTTCCTCCCGGCCTTCCGATTCATCGGCCTGCTCAACGACGATACGACCGCGGTCGGCCAGGTCCATCTCGGGCTGGTCTACGAGGGCGACGCGGCCGGCCGGGCGGTCGCGATCCGGGAGACCGACAAGCTCAGCGGCGCGTTCGTGACATCGGCGGAGGTCGCGGCGGTCAGCGATCGGCTCGAAACGTGGAGCCGACTGGCCTTCGAGTTCATCGAGGCCGCCGCCGCGCTACGATGACCCTGGAGGTCGTCGTGAGACAGCAGACGTCCGCGATTCAGCCGATCCGCATCGTCGCGGCGTTGTTCCTGGTGCTCGGACTGATCGGCCTCGCCGGTACGGCCCGGGCGGCCGGCAAGACGGTGTACGTCCTGCCGACGACCGGGATCGTCGACGAGGGCATGTCCCACTACCTCGCCGACGGCATTGCCCAGGCGGAACGCGACGGCGCCGCCGCGGTCGTCATCAAGCTGAACACGCCGGGCGGCGGCCTCTTCGCGACCAACGACATCGTCGGGACGATCCTCGAGGCCAAGGTCCCGGTCATCGTCTGGGTCGCTCCGGCCGGCGGCTTCGCGGCAAGCGCGGGGACGTTCATCACCCTCGCCGCCAACGTGGCGCTGATGGCGCCCGGAACGAGCATCGGCGCGGCGTCGCCGGTCACCGGCGAAGGTGGCGATATCACCGGCACGGAGGGCGACAAGGTCCGCAACGACGCGATCGCCAAGATCACGGCGATCGCTCAGGCGCGCCATCGGAACGTCGACTGGGCCGTCCAGGCCGTGTCGAGCGCTCGATCGTCGCCGGCCAGCGAGGCGGTTCAGCTCGGGGTGGTCGATGGGATTGCCTCGACCCTCGACGAGGTGCTGGCGTCCGCCACCGGGCGCGAGATCGAGGTCGCAGGATCGACAGTCACGCTCGATCTGGTCGGCGCGGCGACGGCCGAGATCGACATGAGCCCGTTCCTGGCCTTCATCCGTCTCCTGTCGGATCCGACGATCGCGTTCCTCCTGTTCAGTGCCGGCTCGGCGGGGCTGCTGGCCGAGCTCTGGAGCCCCAACTTCGTGACGGGGATCCTCGGCGCGCTGCTGATCATCCTCGCCTTCATCGGCCTCGGGGCGCTGCCGCTCAACGTCGGCGGCGTGCTCCTGATCATCCTGGCCATGGTCCTGTTCGGGCTGGAACTGACGGTGACGAGCCATGGCCTCCTCGGCTTCGGCGGCCTCGTCTGCTTCGCCCTGGGCGCCTCGGCCCTCTTCACCGCGCCCGTCGACCCGTTCGCCCCGCTGGTCAGAGTCGCCGCACCGGTCGTCGCGACGACGACCGTGACCGCGGCGATCTTCCTGGCGTTCGTCGTGTGGGCGGCGATCCGGAGTCGTGACATGCTGGCCTCGGAGGGTACCGTTGGACGGGCGATTGCCCTGGCCCCGGGGACCGAAGCCATCGTCCGCCGTCCCATCGAGCCCCTCGGCTCGATCCATATCGCCGGCGAGGAGTGGTCGGCACGGAGCGTTGACGGCCGGCCCCTGGATCGCGGGACGGCCGTGCGCGTGGTCGGGACGGACGGCCTCACCGCGATCGTCGAGCGCGTCGCGTCATCGTCGTCAACGTCCTGATCGAACGGAGGTCCTCGTGGAAGCCCCCATCATCGCGGCAACGGCAGCCTTCATCGTCGTCGTCCTGCTGGTCATCGTGTATCTCTCGATCCGGGTGGTCCAGCAGTACGAGAAGATGGTGGTCTTCCGGCTCGGCAAGACGAACGAGTCGATGATCCGCGACCCGGGTCTGCGGTTCCTCGTCCCGGTCATCGACCGACCCGTGAAGGTCGACGTCCGCGAGCAGTTCATCGAGGTCCCGAGCCAGACGACGATCACCCGGGACAACGCACCGATCAACGTCGACTTCCTGATCTACTGGCGGATCAGCGATCCGCTCAAGAGCGTCGTCAACGTCGTCAACTTCCCGGGCGCCCTGCAGGGTGTTGCGACGACCACCCTCCGGGCGGTCATCGGCGACATCCTCCTCGACGAGGTGCTGTCCAAGCGCGAGCAGATCAACGAGGTGCTCCGGGTCAAGCTCGACGAGGTCACCGAGCGCTGGGGCGGCAAGGTCACGACGGTGGAGATTCGCGAGATCACGCCGCCGCGCGACGTCCAGGACGCGATGAACCGGCAGCTCTCCGCGGAGCGGACCCGACGGGCGGTCATCACGGAGTCCGAGGGGTCGCGCCAGGCGGCGATCAACGTCGCCGAGGGCCAGAAACAGGCCGAGATCCTCAAGGCCGAGGGCGACCGCCAGGCGGCGATCCTCCGGGCCGAGGGGTTCAGCGAGGCGCTCACCCGGATCTACGGCGCGGCCTCCGGCATCGACGCCAAGACGATGGCCCTCCAGTACCTCGAGGCGCTCAAGGCGCTCGGGGCAAGCCCGTCGACGAAGTTCGTCATCCCGACCGAGTTCACCCGCCTGCTCGAGCCGATCCAGGGCTTCGTCGAGCGGGGCATGGGCAGCGAGGCCGGGCCGCGGGCCAAGTGATCGGGCGGGCCGCGACGAGACTCCTCGACGCGCCCCGCGTCGGGCCGGACGAGGCCGGCCTCAAGGGCGCGGTCGACGCGCTCGGCGGTGAGGTCATCCGCCTCCGCTCCCGGGACGGCCTGAAGCTGACCGCGCGCTGGCTGCCGGCCGAGAGCGGTCCGGTCCCCGGCGACGACGGACCGCCGTGGCAGCCGGACCCATATGAGGCGATCCTGCTCCTCCATGGCTGGACCGGCTCCGTCGCGCCCGATCTCGTCGAGCTCGGTCCGACACTGCGCCGGACCGCGGGCGTCCTGGGGCTCGACTTCCGCGGCCACGGCGGCTCGGACGATGCGCCGACGACCTTCGGGCTGCACGAGATCGAGGACGTCGCCGGCGCCCTCACGTGGCTCGGCGAACGGGGAATCCGGCGCGTCGCGCTCGTCGGCTCGTCGATGGGCGGCGTCGTGGCGATTGCCTCGATCGTCGTCCTCGGCGATGGCTCGTTGGCCCAGGCCGATCTCGACCCCACGGCTCCCGCCTCGACCGTCGAGGCGCCCGGACCGCGGATCGCGGCCGCGGTGGCCGAATCGGTCGCCCCGGATCTCCGGATCCCGATCGCCAACCGGATGTCGCTGCCGATCGGCGGCGTCCTGCGGCGGGCGTTCGCCGGCGGGATGTTCCGCCTTGCCGGGCAACGCGTCGGCGGCGACCTCCGGGCGACCGAGCCCGGCCGGATCGTCGGTCTCGTCGAGCCGGTCCCCCTGCTCCTGATCCACGGCGGCGCCGATCGAACCGTCCGCGTGGCCGACGGGCGGCGGCTTGCGGCGCGGGCCGGGCCGTCGGCGGAGCATTGGGAGGTGCCGGGCGCGGAGCACGGCCAGGCACGCCGGGCGGCTCCGGCGCTATGGGACGAAAGAGTGAGCCGATTCCTCCGTCAGGCGTTCTTCGGCAGCCGCGAGGTGGTGCCTATAATCCACGCGTCGGGGGAGCCGACAGCCGATTCCGGCTTCCGGGGACTGGAAGGAGACTGATGGCGGCCAAGATCCTCGTCGTCGATGACGACCCGAACGTCCAGCGCCTGCTGCAATACACGCTGAAGCAGGAAGGCTACGAGGTCGTCATCGCGTCGGATGGCGCCGAAGGATTCCGTCTGTGGGGTGCCGAGGCACCCGACCTGATCCTGCTCGACGTCATGCTGCCCAAGCTCGACGGGTACCAGGTCGCGACGAAGATCCGGACCGAGGAAGGCACGTCCGGGCACGTCCCGATCATCATGCTGACCGCCGAGCGGGAGGTCGAGCAGAAGGTCCGCGGCCTGCGCGCCGGCGCCGACGACTACCTGATCAAGCCGTTCCACCCGGCCGAGCTGATGGCCCGGATCAAGAGCCTCCTGGCCCGGTTCGCGCCGCACGAGACACTCGTCGGGCGACCGCCCCTCGGACGGGTGCTGGCGTTCTACGGGTCCAAGGGTGGCGTCGGGACGACGACGATCGCGATCAACGCCGCGATCGCGCTCCACCGCGAGCTGGGCCGGAAGGTCGCCCTCGTCGACGGCAACCTCCAGTTCGGCGACCACCGCGTCTTCCTCGATCTCGGCCTCGACAAGAAGTCGATCGTCGACATCGTGACCGCTCCGAACATCGACCAGGATCTCGTCCGGCAGGTCATGGTCAAGCACGATTCGGGCGTGGACCTGCTCCTGGCGCCGCCATCTCCCGAGACCGCCGAGCTCGTCACCCAGGACCACATGCCGATCATCCTCGAGCAGCTCCGGGGGCTGTACGACTACGTCCTGATCGACATCGACAAGCGCCTCGACGACGTCAACCTCGGGATCCTCGAGGCCGCCGACACGATGTTCGTCGTGATGACGGCCGACCTGTCGTGCCTGAAGAACGTCCGCCTCGTCCTCGAGACGATCGGCCATCTCGGGTACTCGGCGCAGAAGGTCCAGCTGGTCCTCAACCGCTCGAACGCGTTCACCGGCATCAGCGTGAAGAACGCCGAGGGCGCCCTGAAGCGGACGATCGATCACCAGGTCGTCAACGAGTACCGCGGCGCGATCAGCGCCCTGAACTCGGGGGCGCCGTTCATGTTCACGAAGGCGGACTCGCTCCTCGGCCGGTCGCTCCTGGAGTTCGCCCGGGTCGTCGACAAGACACCGATCGCGGCCGCGACGCCGGCGCTCGCGCGGGGCTGAGCGGCGGGCGATTCGTCACGGGCCGGGTCCTCCGCCCGTTCGGTCACCCGGCGCCCGAACCGAGGCCGGAACCCCGTCACGCGCGGAGGGCCGTACAGGCGCGATGAGGCCACGGTGGGCCGCCCCGAGCCGCGATGAGCCGCGCTGAGCCGCGATGAAAGCCGAGGTGAGCGGCGGCAACGTCGCCGGTGATCGGCAGGTGATCGCCGCCCGCTAGGGTCGGGCCGTGCTGGCCACCCTGTTGTCGTCCACCCTCGTCGGTCTCGATGGCCGGATCATCCGGGTCGAGGTCGACGTCGCACCTGGCCTGCCCGGGTTCACGATCGTCGGCCTGGCAGACGCCGCGCTCCAGGAGGCTCGCGAGCGGGTTCGCGGCGCGATCCGCAATGCCGGCTTCAGCCATCCGCCGCGCCGGATCACGGTCAACCTGGCCCCCGCGGACCTGCGCAAGGCCGGCGCGTCGCTGGACCTCGCGATCGCCATGGGGATCCTGCTGGGCTCCGAGCAGGTGGTCGCGGCCGGCGGTCGCGTCGCCCTGGTCGGCGAGCTCTCGCTCGGCGGCGAGGTCTCCCGCGTGCCCGGCATCCTGCCGATGACCGCGGCGCTCCGCCGCCGCGGGATCGGCCGGGTCATCGTCCCCGCCGACTCGGCGGCCGAGGCAGGGCTCGTCGCGGGGATCGACATCGTCGGCGTCCGGACGCTGCGCGAGGCAGCCGATGCCCTTCGTCGCCGCGGACGCCGCACGACCCGACTCGCTCCACGGCGCGTCGAGCTGGCCGAGCCCGGGAGCGGCGAGCCCGGGAGCGATGAGCCCGAGAGCGGCGAGCCGCTTCGGTCCGGGATCGGCGCGGAGGTCGCGTCGCCCGTCGACGCGACGCCGGACCTCGCCGAGGTCCGCGGTCAGCTCGAGGCGCGTCGGGCGCTCGAAATCGCGCTCGCGGGTGGCCACGGCCTGCTCCTCGTCGGGCCGCCCGGAACCGGCAAGACGCTCCTTGCCCGCACGATCCGCGGGTTGTTGCCGCCTCTCGACGATGCCGAGGCGCTCGCGGCGACGATCGTGGCGTCCGTCGCCGGCGAGGGGCCGATCCACGAACTGCGTCGGAGCGCGCCGGTCCGGGCGCCGCACCACACCCTCTCGTATGCCGCCATGGTTGGCGGCGGGCCGCGGATGTCGCCGGGCGAAGTGACCCTCGCCGATCACGGCGCCCTGTTCCTCGACGAGCTGCCGGAGTTCGGTCGCGACGTGCTCGAGGCGTTGCGCCAGCCGCTCGAGGACGGTTTCGTGTCGATCGCGCGCGTCGGGCGGGCGACACGCTTTCCCGCCCGGTTCCTGCTCGTCGCCGCCATGAACCCGTGCCCGTGCGGGTATGCCGGCGATCCGTCCGGGCGATGCCGCTGCCCGATCGGCACGCCGGAGCGTTATGCCGGGCGGATCAGCGGTCCCCTTCGCGACCGGATCGACCTGTGGGTGACGATGGCCCGGGTTCCACCGGAGGCGCTGATCGCCGGGCGCGACCCCGAGTCGTCGGCAGTCGTTGCCGCCAGGATCGCCGTCGCCCGCGGCGTCCAGGCACGTCGGACGATGCGGCTCAATGGACGACTGGCCGGGCGGGCGCTTCGGGCGGCGTGCGACCTGTCACCGGCGGCGACGGCCCGGGCGGTCGCCCTCGCCGACCTGGAGTCGCTCTCGGGACGGGGCACCGAGCGGATCCTCCGGGTCGCCCGGACGATCGCGGACCTCGCGGGGTCCGCGCGGGTCGAGCCCGACCACCTCGACGAGGCGGCGAGGTTCCGTTCGCCGGCGTCGCGGCTCGACGCCCGCGAAGCGAGCTGATCATGGTCGACGGCGTGGACCGGCCGCAGCTCCGGCTCGTGACGTCGGGCGACCCGAAGGCGTCGCCCGGAGCCCGGGGAGGAGCAGGTGGATCGACCGCCGTGCCGGACGAGCGCGAGGCCTGGGCGGTCCTGCTGTCCGTCCACGGCCTGGGCCCAGCGGGGTTCGGCGCGCTCCTGGCCGCTTACGGCAGCGGTCGGGCGATCCTCGCGGCGGCGAGCCTGCGGGGAGCGGCGCCGCGCTTCGCCCGGATCGCGGCCGACGGCGATGGACGGCCGGCGTTCCGGGAACCGGTCGGAGATGGGATCGTCGCGGCGGCCGCCGCGCTTGACGATCGGCTCGCGGTGCTGCGGGCCAGCCTGCTCCGGATCGTCACCCTCGACGATGCCGCCTATCCGCCCCGCCTCCGGGCGATCGACCTGCCTCCGCCCGTCCTGCTGGTCCGCGGCGAACCGGCGACGCTCTCGTCCGCGCATGCGATCGCCATCGTCGGCACCAGACGACCGACCGAGCGCGGTCGCCTCATCGCCGCGCGCATTGCGGGCGCGCTGGCAAAGGCCGGTGCCGTTGTCGTGTCCGGACTCGCCGTCGGGATCGACGGGGCCGCTCACGCCGCGGTCGAAGCGGAGGGACGGCCGACCGTGGCGGTCCTCGGGTCCGGTCACGGTCGGCTGTACCCGCGGGCCCACCAGCGCCTTGCCACCGGGATCGTCGGGGCAGGTGGCGCGGTCGTGTCCGAGCTGTGGCCCGATCAGCCGCCGTCCGCCCACACCTTTCCCCAGCGCAACCGGGTGATCAGCGGCCTCGCCGACGCGACGATCGTGGTCGAGGCGGGCCTGAAGAGCGGCGCCCTGATCACGGCCAAGTGGGCGCTGGAGCAGGGTCGCGACCTGTTCCTCGTGCCGGGCCCGATCGACGAGACGCGATCGGCCGGATGCCTCCATTGGCTTCGCGAGTTCCCGGGCGAGGCCCGGATCGTGGCCACGGTCCCGGAGCTCATCGCCGACCTCGGCCTGCTCGACCAGGCAGACGAACCCGCGAGCGTCGGCCACGGCCCCGGCGACGATGGCACCGGCCCGTCCGACCCGCCACACCGGCCGCCACGGCCCGGGCTGGACGCCGTCCTGGTCGAGCTCGGGCCGACCGCGCGGGACGTCGGAGCCGCCCTCGTCGCGGGCCACGGCAGTCTCGATGAGCTCGTGGCGGTCACCGAGCTGGAGCCTGCGACCGTGCTCGGAGCGATCACCCTCCTGGAGCTGCGCGGTCTCGCGACGACGACGTACGGCCGCTATCGGGCGGCCGGACAGCTCGCAAGCGCCACCGCCCCGGAGGTGAGGTCCGGGTCGAGCGGCAGGTTGCCCGTTCGGCGGGGCCCGTGCTAGGGTGGCCTTGGCCACGGGTGGAGTGAGCGTGGCCGACAGCCCCGGACGGTGTCTCGTCCCCCAGCGAACCGCGCAGGAGACTGTCGTATTGCGAAAACTTGCCGCCGCGGCTCTGGCCGTCCCCGTCCTGGCCATCGTGTACCTGCCGTTGCTCGCCCGCCGCTCCGTGGCGGCCCGGGTCGGGCTCGTTGCCAGTGTCGGAGTCATCGTCCTCGTCGCCGCGCTCGGCCTGTCCCGGCCCGTCGTGACGACCGCGAGCCAGCCGGCGCCCCCGATCACCGCCCTCGCCGATAGCGCCTTCCGCTCGATCGATGCGGCGACCGACCTCCACGCTGCGGTCGACATCACCTTCAGCGAGGCGATGGACCCGCGCAGCGTCGCGGCGTCGCTGACTGTCACGCCGGCGACCGCGACCAGCATCAGCTGGAACGCGGCGCGAACGGTCCTGACGGTCCGGCCGACCAGCAGCTGGGCGCCTGGCACGTACCACACGATCACGGTCGCGGCCGGCACCCTCGCGGCCGGCGGTCGTCCGATGTCGACCGCGGTCCGCGCGGCGTTCATTACCCGGGCGCCGACGAGCGGCCGCATCGCGCCCACGCTCCGGGCGGGCAACGCGACCTCACTCGCGACGGCGTTCCGGATCACCTTCGATCACCCGGTCGCGATCGACGAGGTCGCGACCGCGCTCAAGATCAGTCCGACCGTCGACGGCAAGCTCGTCGCCGACTCCGGCCGGCCCGACGTCATCGCGACGAGCGCGCTCGGCTTCACGTTCACTCCGGCGGCGGTCCTGGCCGGCGGAACCGCGTACCGGCTGACCCTCGGCCCGCTGGTCGATACCGACGGTGCGGCGGTCGGCAGCGTCGAGACGGTCGCGGTCCGGACGTCGGCTGCACCGCGGATCGTCCGGTTCCGGCCGGCCGATGGCACGAAGAAGGTCGAGCGCCGCGCCGCATTGTCGGTCCGGTTCTCGGACCCGATGGACCACGTTTCGACCCGGGCCGCCTTCACGGTGACCGCCAACGGCAAGCCGGTGCACGGTACGTACCGTTTCGCCGAATCCAGCACGGTCCTGGTCTTCCAGCCGGTCTCGGCCCTGCCGGCCGGGGCGAAGGTCGTGATCAGCATTGGCGCGACCGCCACGTCGGCTCAGGGCGTGCAGCTGGCGCGGGCGTCCTCCGCCACCCTCACCACGGTCCCCAAGCGCAAGGCGGCTCCCCGAACGGCCCCGACCGTCAGCCGCAGCTCGTCCGGCAGCGGCTCGTCCGGCAGCAGCTCGTCCGGCGGCGGCGCCGTCGGCGGCGGCTCGTGGGGCGCGGTCGAGACCTACTACCTGCGACTGATGAACTGCACCCGGACCGGCGGCTGGGTCACCTCGACCGGCAGCTGCAGCAGCCCCGGCGGTCGGAACGTCGCCCCGCTCAAGCTCGACGCCGGCATCTCGTCGCACGTCTCGCGTCCGTACGCCAAGAAGCTCGCCGTGGGCGGCTGGTGCGACCACTTCATCGGCGGCAACCCCGGCGATCGGCTGCGGTCGGCCGGCTACACGAGCTACATCTGGGCCGAGAACCTCGGCTGCCGCTCGGGCAACCCGTACTCGGCGGTCCTCGGCTCGCACCTCTTCTTCCAGAGCGAGAAGCCGTACAGCGGTGGCCACTACGTCAACCTGATGAACAGCGCCTACGACCGGGTCGGCATCGGCGTCTGGGTGTCGGGAGGGCGGGTCCGCCTGGTGATCGACTTCTACCACCCGCGCTAGGAACACCCGGCGGGCCTGCGCACCCCCGACCCAACCCAGCCGTCCGGCGACGACCGGGACCATCGGGCCGCAGACGGGGCCCAGCGGGCAGCGGACGATCGGTCCGTGATCCGCAACGTCGTCATCCACATCAGCAACGAGCAGCCGCTGCTCGCCGACCTCTACGAGATGCCGACCGCGCTCGACGTCAGCCTCGTCTGCACGAACATGCGGATGCTCGACGGCAAGAAGCCGATCTTCATCGACCATTCGAACTCGGTCTTCGTCTTTCCCTACCTCAACATCCGGTTCATCGAGATCCTTGTCGGGGAAGCGACGGGCATGCCCGACCTGCCGCTCGACGGTCGTGACGTCGCCGCCGGCGAAACGACCGATGACACCGAGAGCGAAGCCGATCTCGAGCTCGACGAGGACTTCCTCCGCCGGATCCGCGACGTCTGAGGATCGCCGGCCGGCGACCGACGGCGAGCCCCGTTCAGGGTGATCATCGAGTTGGAACGCCGACGAGCCCGCGCTACGCTCCAGCGGTGATCCGCCTCGCCATCGTCGACGACCACCCCGCGATCGCCGTCGCGCTCGCGGCCGCGATCCGCGACCGCGCCGACCTCGAGCTCGTCGGCTCGGCGACCGCCACTGCCGACGCGCTCGCGCTGGTCGAGCGGACGGCGCCCGACGTCGTCCTGTGCGATCTCTGGCTCGACGGCGAGCCCGGCGGGCTCGACGTGCTCGCGTCCCTCACCGCGTCCGACCGGCGCGATGGGCCGCGTGTCCTCGTCCTGAGCGGCTTCGATCAGCCGAGCTTCCTCCGGGCGGCCTTCGAGGGCGGGGCGGCAGGTTATGTGTCGAAGTCCAGCCCGGTCGAGTCGATCGTCGACGCCGTCCTGGCCGTCGCCCGGGGCGAGACCTGCTTCCCGCCGGTGACCCTGCGGGCGCTCCGCGACGCACCGCGCCGGCCGAGCGTTCGCGAGATGAGTGCGATCCGGCTCCTCGCCCGCGGCGCCTCGAACGACGAGATCGCGGTCGGGCTCGGGATCAGCATCAAGACGGTCGAGAGCCATCTTCGCCGGCTGTTCGGGCGGTACGGCGTGCTGAGCCGGACCGAGCTGGCGATGCTCGCCGTCCGCGAGGGATGGCTCGGCATCGGCCCATGAGGCTCGCCGTCGAGCAGCGTGGTGTGCGCTGGTCGTGGTCGGCTCTCGACCTCGCCATCGCCGGGTTCTCACTCACCGCGGTCGCGACGACCGTACTCAGCCTCGGTCAGCCGGCGATCACCCCCATCGGTCCGATCCCGATCCTGCTCGCCCTCGGCGCGTTCTGCGTCGCCGCCCTGGCCCGCCGGCCGGCACCGAGCCTCGCCTGGATCGCCACGATCGGCGGCTCCTTTGCGGCATCGTCCATCCCGATCGACCAGGCCCGGGCGGCGGATCCGGGTCAGCTCGGCGTGGGACCGTGGCTCGGGCTCGCGGTCCCGGCGAGCGTCGGTGCCATCGTCACCCTCGGGATCGCCGCCCGCTACGCCACCCGGGCCGATCGACGCCTGGGCCGGATCGCGGTCCCCGTGAGCGTCGGGTTGTTCGCCTGGCTGGTCGTCGCATGCGCCACGACGATCGGGCTGATCGGCACGGGCCAGGCGAGGGCGGATCCGGAGTTCACCTGGATCGATGTCGCGACCGCGCCGATCGCCGGATTCGTGCGGTTCGTCGTCGTCGTCACGACGCTCGGTGTCCTGGCCGATGTGCGCGCCGGGTATGAGCGGGCGCGAGAGCGTCTGGCCGGTCCCCCGACGACCACGGCCGCCGCCGAGCGCGCCTGGGCCCTGGCCGTGGCCACGATCCGTGAGCTCGTGCCCGGGCAGTCGGCGGCCGAGGAGGCGAGCCTTGCCGCCGAGCGGACGCGTCTCGCCGGCGACCTCCATGCGACGGTCCTGCCGGGTCTCCGGCGGGCGATCGCGGAGGCCGAGTCGGGCGGCGATCCGGACGTGCTCGCCCGCCAGCTGCGGACGGTCGATCTCGAGCTCGAGCGGCTGATGGCCGACCGTTGGCCGGTCGTCCTCGAGGCCTTCGGCCTGGTGGCGGCGCTCGAAGATCTCGCCGAACGGATCGAGGCCGACACGTCACTCGGCGTCCAGATCGATGTCGAGCGGGCCGGCGATCGGCCGCCACCGACGATCGAGCGGGCAGCGTGGCGGGTCGCCCAGCTCGCGGTCGACAACGCCGCGCGGCACGCCGAGGCCAGCCTGGTGACGGTGACGGTGTCGGTCGACGTGGAGCGCCTCGTGCTCGCGATCGCCGACGACGGACGCGGGTTCGACCCGGACACCGCCGGGGCTGTCCGGGCCGGGGCGCGTGGCCTGGCCGACGCGACGCGCCGGGCGGCTGCCGTCGGGGCGGCGATCAGGATCGAGCCGCGGCCCGGTGGCGGGACGACGGTGACGTTCGACTGGACCGCACATCGAGCGTGAGGACGGCCGCGTCGGATCGGGCGCGTTGCGGGTCGTCATCGCGTTGTCGTGCCGGGTTCCCGACGATTGGCCGTGGCCTCGCCGAGCGGGAGGATCGCGGCGAGTCCGCCGACCCTCGGCGGGACGAACGACCGGGAGGCCGCCCATGACGCTCCTTCGCCGCATCCGCGCTCTGCGCTTCGTCGAACCGGACCGCGACCGATCCACGGATCGAGCCGGCCAGGGTCTCGCCGAATACGCCCTCATCCTCGCCCTGATCGCGATCGTCGCGATCATTGCCCTCATCTTCCTCGGCGGTCAGATCAGCTCGATCCTCAGCCACGTCGGGACATCGATCTGACGACTGCCGCGAGCCGCCGGCCCGGGCCTCGAGGGGAGCCCGGGGCGGCCACCTGCCATCCGACAGCGCCCGGCGCTCCGCGCCGGGTCCCGGCCCGCCCGATCACCGGGCGCCCTCATCGAGGGCGAACCGGGCGCGGCGTTCCCGGAGCTCTGCTCCTCCTTCTGGTGGGACTCGCGACCGGGGGCTGCAACGTCATCGCCGGGCCGCCGGAGATCCTCGACGGTCTGAGCATCGGCGCCGACGCGGGCTGCGGAGCGTGTGACGCGCCCGACACCTCCGCCAACTGCGGGGCCTGCGAAAGCATCGCCACGCTCGCCGTCCGGCATGTCGACGAGACCTGGCCGGATCATCCCGAGATCGGGACGATGTCGTTCCACCGCGAGAGCTGGTACCCGGGCGAGAACGGCGAGAGGATCCTCCACACCCGCTCCGGATCGCTGGTCGTCGCGGTCGTGACCTTCGTCGACGGCACACGCCATGCCGCGTCGGTCTACTGTGGCGTCGGCGGCTGCCGGTAGGGATCGGGCGCTCGTCGGGCTTCGCCCGACGCCGGCGCGCGGCCGGATCGCGCGAATGCCCAGGTGGCTGGCGGTGCAGGACCCTGTGCTACGCTCCCGGCCGTGTCAAAGAACCTCGTGATCGTCGAATCGCCTGCCAAGGCCCGGACGATCGAACGCTACCTGGGTGCCGACTACAAGGTCCTCGCGTCCTACGGCCATGTCCGCGATCTGCCCGAGAACCCCGGCAAGGGCAAGTTCGGGGTCGATGTCGACCATGACTTCGCCCCGGAATACGTGGTCTCCGACGACCGCCGCAAGCAGGTCGCGGAGATCACGAAGGCGGCCAAGTCGGCCGAGCACGTCTTCCTTGCGACCGACCTCGATCGGGAAGGGGAGGCGATCGCCTGGCACGTCGCCGAGGCCGCTCATGTCCCGGCCAGCAAGACCCAGCGGGTGACATTCAGCGAGATCACCGAGGGCGCGATCCGCGAGGCGTTCGCCCACCCCCGGGGCATCGACACGAACCTCGTCGACGCTCAGCAGACGCGCCGGATCGTCGATCGCCTCGTCGGCTACACCCTGAGCCCGCTCCTGAGCCGGAAGGTCCGCTCGGGCCTGTCGGCCGGTCGGGTCCAGTCGGTGGCGGTCCGCCTGGTCGTCGAGCGCGAGCGCGAGATCACGGCCTTCACGGCCCGCGAGTATTGGACCCTGGAGGTCCTCCTGGCCACGGTCGACGGCGCGGTGTTCGCCGCCGAGTTGGTCCGGATCGACGGCGCCGCGCTCGACGTGGGCGACGAGGAGACCGCCGCGCGGCATGCCGCCGCTCTGCGCGACCTCAAGCCGCGGGTCACCAAGGTCGGAACCCGCAAGCAGAGCCGCAGCCCCGCCCCGCCGTTCACGACCTCGACCCTCCAGCAGGAGGCCAGCCGCAAGCTCGGCTTCAGCCCCAAGCGGACGATGTCGGTCGCGCAGCGCCTGTATGAAGGTGCCGATACCCCGGACGGGCATGTCGGGCTCATCACCTACATGCGAACCGATTCGACCGCGATCGCCGGCGTGGCGATGGGCGAGGCCCGCGACGTCATCCGGGCCCGGTTCGGCGACCCGTACACGATGCCGAAGGGGCGGGTCTACAGGACCAAGTCGAAGGGCGCCCAGGAGGCCCACGAGTCGATCCGCCCGACCTCGTTCCGGCGCGACCCGGATTCGCTCGCCGGCACCCTCGCCAACGACGAGCTCCGCTTGTACCGCCTGATCTGGCAGCGGGCGATCGCCTCGCAGATGGCGGCCAAGGAGCTCGAGACGACCACGGTCGATCTCGTGGCCGGGCCATACGAGCTCCGGGCGAGCGCGACGAAGACGCTGTTCGACGGCTTCTCCGCGGTCTACACGGAGGGACGGGACGACGGCGCGGCCGAGGACGTGGAGGCGGAACGCGCGCTGCCGCCGGTCAACGAGGGCGACCTCACCACGGTCCGCGAGGTCACGCCCGCCCAGCACTTCACCGAGCCGCCGCCGCGCTTCACGGAGGCGACGCTGATCAAGGCCCTCGAGGAGCACGGGATCGGCCGGCCATCGACCTATGCGGCGACGATCTCGACCATCCTCGATCGCGGCTATGTCCGGGTCGAGGAGCGGCGTCTCCATCCGGAGCTGATCGGGAACATCGTCACCGACTGGCTGGTCGAGCATTTCGGCGAGTACGTCGATGTCGCGTTCACCGCCCGGATGGAGGAGGAGCTCGACGAGGTCGCCCGCGGCGAGCGCCCGTGGGTCCCGTTCCTGCGCGCGTTCTACGACCCGCTCGCCGAGCTCGTGGCCGAGAAGCGGAAGACGACGACCCGGCCGACCGAGCCCACCGACGAGGTCTGCTCCGAAGGCCACCCGATGGTCATCCGGCTCGGGCGAAACGGGCGGTTCCTCGCCTGCTCGCTCTTCCCGGAGCACAAGGAATCGCGCCCGTTGCCGGGCGAGGAACCCCCGCCCCAGGCCGGCGAGGGCGAGGTCTGCCCGGAATGCGGCGAGGGGACGCTGGTCGGTAAGCGCGGCCGGTTCGGGCCGTTCGTCGGCTGCTCGCGCTACCCCGACTGCACGTTCATCAAGAAGGAGGGCCCGCCGCCACCGGACCCGCTCCCGTTCAAGGTAACCTGCCCGAAGAACAACGACGGCCAGCTGATCCCGCGTCGCGCCCGCCGGACCGGGAACGTGTTCTACGGCTGCTCGAACTACCCCAAGTGCGACTACACGACGAACTTCGAGCCAGTCGGCGCGCTCCACGACACTGACGACGGCCCGGTCGCGAAGCACGGCGACGCCGGGATCTGCCTGCGCTGCGGCGCCGCGATCCCGCTCGCCGAGGGCGTCGACGTCGCCGGGGTCAAGCTCGAGGGCGGACCGCCGAACCCCGAGGCCCTCGCCAAGCCGGC
>DATAIW010000024.1:0-3695 GCA_036262455.1 Candidatus Limnocylindrales bacterium
AGGACCGCCTCGGCGGTGCGCCTGGCGTCGATGGCGTCGTCGAGGCGGTCGTTGGCCGGCGGCTGCTCACGGCCGCCGGTGGCGGCAGGGTCACGAGTCGGCGGCGCGTCACGAAACGGTTCGCTCACGGGTGGTCTCCGCACCCGTGGGCACGGGCGAGATGCTTCTGGTCGGGCGGTCACCTCCCGCGGTTGGACCGGACCGTTGGCCGAAGGCTCGGTGGAACGGATGAGAGGGGCATGAAAGCCGCCGGGCGCGCTGCCGGGCGCCCGCCGCCGCGGGGTCGTGTTCCAGCGCGCCGCCCGAATCGGGGCGCCCTCCCGTTTCGAATAGCCGCATATCCCCTGTCCGGTATTCGGCTATTCGCATGTGCGGCGCGGGGACAGTTGACACGGGCGACCGAGCGGGAGCGCGGGCACGGCGACATCGACGTCGGCTGCAACCGGACGGCAGCGGACCGGGTTACCGTCGTCACCATGCCCGACCGGCCCCTCGACCTCACCCGGCTGCACGCCGCGACCGCGATCCTCGCCGCCCGCGACCCCGACCTCGGAGGCATCCTGGCCCGCCTCGGCCCGCCGCCGCTGTGGGACCGCCCGCCCGGGTTGGCGACGCTGGTGGCGATCGTCCTCGAGCAGCAGGTGTCGCTGCGCTCCGGAGCGGCGGCGCTCGAGCGTCTCCGGCTCGCGGCAGGCTCGCTCGAGCCCGCCGCGATCGTCGCCCTGGGTGAGGAGGGCGCCCGGGCGGCCGGCCTCACGCGTCAGAAGGCACGCTACGTGGTCGGCCTCGCGGCGGCGACCCTCGACCGGCGGTTCGATCCGGCAACGGTGGCGGTGACCGACGACGACGCCGCCCGCTCATCGCTCATGGCGCTCGTGGGTGTCGGACGCTGGACCGCCGACATCTACCTGTTGATGGCCCTCGGCCGCCCGGACGTGTGGCCCGATGGCGACCTCGCCCTGGCGGCCGCGATGCGTCGCGCCAAGGGTCTCACGATGGTGCCCGACGCAGCGAGCCAGCGCCGCGTGGCGGAGGCCTGGCGGCCGTGGCGCGCGGTCGGGGCACGGCTCCTCTGGCATGCCTACCTCGCCGGCGAGCGCTGACGGAACGGCCGGCGGTCGACCGGTCCGGCGACGCCGGGTATGCTCGCGCTCGACCGACGGCGGCCGGGCGGGCATCGGAGGGGGGCGCTCGAGCCGCTCGCCGTCCCGGCTCTCATCGCCTTCTCACCTGATCCGTCGACATTTCGCCTGTCGGGCGCCGCGATTCGGTGCGCCCCGTTGCGTGGGCGTCACATGAGATTGAAGCTGTTTGCCATCGTCCTCCTCCTGGTCGTCGGAGGAGCAGCGGTCTTCGTCGCCCTCGGCGGGCTGCCGCGCAGCTCCGCCGCGTCGACCACCTACCTCACCGGGACCGCGACCGTCGCCGATGTCAGTGACGACGTCGCCGCGACCGGCTCGATCGCGTCGTCGACGACGTGGAGCCTCGCCTTCGGATCGGCTCCGACCACGACGGACACCGCGGCCGCGGCCACCCAGGACGGGACCTGGATCGTGCGGGCCGTGACCGCCCATGTCGGTGACATCGTCACGAAGGGCCAGGTCCTCGCGACCGCGGCGAACCCGACGCTGACCGCGAACATCATCGCGGCGAAGAACGACTGGACGGGCGCCGCACTCCAGCGCACCTCGGCCCAGGAGGCCTACGACGCGGCCACGACCACCGTCGCGATCCGCCAGGCCCGGGGCACCCTGCTGAACGCGAAGAACGCCATCGCGGCCGCGCACACGAAGCTGATCGACCTCAAGAAGACCGCCACCCTCAACCGACTCGTCGCTCCGGCGGCCGGGATCGTCACCGCCGTCAACATCACGCCCGGCGCCGACGCACCGTCGGGCGCGGCGATCACGATCGCCTCGACCGACTACCAGGTCACCGCCGAGGTCGTCGAGAGCGACGTCAGCTCGATGAAGCTCGAGCAGCCTGCGACCGTCACCGTGGCGGCGATCGGTGCCGATCTGGCCGGGACGGTGACCGCCATCGCCCCGATCGCGTCGACCGGCTCGTCCGGCGGCGTCGTCTCGTTCGCGGTGACCGTCGCGCTCACCAACCCACCGGCCACGCTCCGGTCCGGGATGACGGCCGACGTGACGATCACGACGGCATCGGCGACGGGCGTGCTCGCAGTCCCGGCGGCGGCCCTGCGCGGTCTTGCCGGCAACTACTCGGTCCTCGTGCTCACGGCCGCCGGATCGCCCGAGGCGAAGTCGGTGACCGTCGGGCTGATGACGAGCTCGCTCGTCGAGATCCAGTCGGGCCTGAACGCCGGCGATGTCGTCGTCACCGGGACCAGCAGCACCCAGCGGACGACGACCGGGACGGGCATCGGTGGCGGCGGAGCCGGGACGTTCGTCGTCCCCGGCGGCGGAGCCGGCGGCCTCGGCGGCCGCGGCAACAACCCCTGACATGCAGCCGTCGATCGTCAGCCTCGAGCGGATCAGCCGGACCTACGCGATGGAGCGGGTCCGGGTCGAGGCCCTCCGCGACGTCTCGCTCGAGGTCGCCCAGGGCGAGTTCGTCGCGATCGTCGGCCCGTCCGGCTCCGGCAAGAGCACGATGATGCACATCATCGGCTGTCTCGACCGGCCAACGGCCGGGATCTACCGCCTGGCCGGGACGCCGGTCGCCTCGCTCGGCGACGACGGTCTCGCCCGGTTGCGGAGCCGGACGATCGGGTTCGTGTTCCAGTCGTACAACCTGCTGCCGCGGACGTCCGCCCTCGACAACGTCGCCACGCCCCTCCTCTACCAGGGTGTCGGGCGCCGCGAGCGCGTGGCCCGGGCGACGGCCGCGCTCGAGCGGCTCGGCCTGGGCGACCGGCTCGATCACGAGCCGACCGAGCTGTCGGGCGGCCAGCAGCAACGGGTCGCGGTCGCCCGGGCGATCGTCACCGACCCTGCCCTCATCCTCGCCGACGAGCCGACCGGCAACCTCGACAGCGCTTCGGGGCGCGACGTGCTGGCGGTCCTGCGGGAGCTCCACGCGAGCGGCCGGACGATCGTCCTCATCACCCATGACGCGGAGGTCGCCGCTGCCGCCGAGCGCCAGGTCCACATCCGCGACGGGATGATCGCGGCGTGAACGCGTTGGAGCTGCTCCGGCTCGCGCTGTCGCGCCTCCGCACGAGCCGGCTGCGGGCCGCCCTGACGATGCTGGGCGTCGTCATCGGGGTCGCTTCGGTCGTGGCCCTCGTCGGGGTCGGCCAGGGGACGACCGCCAACATCACCTCGCGCCTGGCGGGTCTCGGGACGAACCTGCTGACGATCAGCCCGACCGGGCGGTCGACGACGTCCGGCCTCACCCTCGAGGACGCGGCCGCGATCGGCCGGGTCGAGGGCGTCGCGGCGGTGGCCCCGGAGATCCAGACCTCCGCTTCGATCGTGGTCGGCACGAAGTCGACGACGACCTCGGTCGTGGGGACCAGCGCCCAGTACGCCCGGGTCCGCGCCTACGACGTGTGGCAGGGCTCGTTCCTGACCGATGCCACCGTCGAGAGCGGGCTGCGGGTGGCGGTCCTCGGCGCGACCACGGCATCGGACCTCGGCCTCGACGCGACCTCGCTCGGCTCAACGATCTCGGTCGACGGGCTGCCCTTCCGGCTGATCGGGATCCTCCAGCCGAAGGGCGGCTCCGGG
>DATAIW010000025.1:0-1799 GCA_036262455.1 Candidatus Limnocylindrales bacterium
TGGGAGTGCTAAACCTGGTGACTGGCACTCGGTCATGCCGAGTGCCAGGTCGGTGCGGTGAGAATTCGCCGGTCCGGGACCACCGATGGTAGCCGGGCCCGGGGGGTTCGTCCGTCGCGGGCATCGCCGCCGTCCAGCACACCGTCAAGCTGCTGACCGCGTCCTCGGGCCATCGCGCCCAAGGGACCGGCGAATCTGGAGGACCAACACCTCATGTCCAAGCTGATCGCTTTCGACGAGGAAGCGCGTCGCGGGCTCGAGCGCGGGATGAACATCCTCGCCGACGCCGTCAAGGTGACGCTGGGGCCGCGTGGCCGCAATGTCGTCCTTGAGAAGAAGTGGGGCGCGCCGACCATCACCAACGATGGCGTGTCGATTGCCAAGGAGATCGAGCTCGAGGACCCGTACGAGAAGATCGGGGCCGAGCTCGTCAAGGAAGTTGCCAAGAAGACCGACGATGTCGCCGGTGACGGCACCACCACTGCCACCGTGCTCGCCCAGGCCCTGGTACGCGAGGGTCTGCGCAACGTGGCCGCCGGGGCCAACCCGCTCGGCCTGAAGCGCGGAATTGAAAAGGCAGTGGAAGCCGTCGCTTCCCAGCTGCTGGCCGACGCCAAGGAGGTCGAGACCAAGGAGCAGATCGCTGCCACCGCCTCGATTTCCGCCGCTGACCCGGCCATCGGCGAGCTCATCGCCGAGGCGATGGACAAGGTCGGCAAGGAAGGCGTCATCACCGTCGAGGAGTCGAACACCTTCGGCCTCGAGCTCGAGCTCACCGAGGGCATGCGCTTCGACAAGGGCTACATCTCGCTGTACTTCGCCACCGACGCCGAGCGTCAGGAGGCCGTTCTGGAGGATCCCTACATCCTGCTGTTCGGCTCGAAGATCTCGGCCGTCAAGGACCTACTGCCGCTGCTGGAGAAGATCATCCAGTCCGGCAAGTCGCTGCTGATCATCGCCGAGGACGTCGAGGGCGAAGCCCTTGCCACCCTGGTGGTCAACAAGATCCGCGGCACCTTCAAGTCCGTGGCCGTCAAGGCCCCTGGCTTCGGTGACCGCCGCAAGGCCATGCTGCAGGACATCGCGATCCTGACCGGTGGCCAGGTCATCACCGAGGACGTCGGCCTCAAGCTGGAGAACACCGACATCGCGCTGCTGGGCACCGCCCGCAAGGTCGTCGTGACCAAGGACGAGACCACCATCGTCGACGGTGGCGGCGACGCCGAGCAGATCGCCGGCCGGGTCTCCCAGATCCGTTCCGAGATCGAGAAGTCGGACTCGGACTACGACCGCGAGAAGCTGCAGGAGCGGCTGGCCAAGCTGGCCGGCGGCGTTGCGGTGATCAAGGCCGGAGCCGCGACCGAGGTCGAGCTCAAGGAGCGCAAGCACCGCATCGAGGATGCCGTCCGCAACGCGAAGGCTGCGGTCGAGGAGGGCATCGTTGCCGGCGGTGGCGTCGGGCTGCTGCAGGCCGCCATCAAGGCGTTCGAGAAGCTCGAGCTGACCGGTGACGAGGCCACCGGCGCGAACATCGTCCGGGTCGCCGTCGAGGCCCCGCTCAAGCAGATCGCGATCAACGCCGGTCTCGAGGGTGGCGTCGTGGCGGAGAAGGTCAAGGGTCTGCCCGCGGGCGAGGGCCTTGACGCCGCCACCGGCGAGTACAAGGACCTGATCAAGGCCGGGATCATCGATCCGGCCAAGGTCACCCGGTCCGCGCTGCAGAACGCCGCGTCCATCGCCGCGCTGTTCCTGACCACGGAGGCCGTGGTTGCGGACAAGCCGGAGAAGGCGTCGGCCGG
>DATAIW010000026.1:0-5356 GCA_036262455.1 Candidatus Limnocylindrales bacterium
ACCGAGGGGCCATCAGCGCGCCACGGAAGTCGCGTCCACCGCCGGCTGGTCCGGCGGGCGGACCACCGGACGCCTGAGCGGCGTGAGCGAGGCCAAAGGTGGCCCGCCGGCCGTCGCTTGGTCCGTGCCGCGGACCACGCCCGGCCCAACGGCGCCGGGCACGCAACGAAGCCCGCGTCGACCAACGCGACCGGTCGGTTCCTCAGCCCGCCGCGACCGCCTCGGACGGATCGGTGACCGTGGTCGGCAGGTCGGCGAGGAGCGGATCGGTCCACGTCCAGGCCGCGCCGTAGTGGGCGCCGACCGCCCCGTGGCGGGCGGCCTCGACCCGCAGCGGCAGGCCGAAGATCGAGATGAACCCGACGGCGGCCGCGTGGTCGAACGCGTCGCCCTTGTCGTACGTGGCGAGGTTCTTGTCGTACAGCGACATCGGTGAGCGCCGCCCGACCACGACCGCGGAGCCGTGATCGAGCCGGACCCGGACCTCGCCGCTGACGACCCGCTGGGCCGACGCGACGTAGCCCCGCAGGTCGCGATGCAGCGCGCTGAACCACAGCCCGTCGTACGTCAACTGGGCCAGCTCGCTCGCGACCAGGCGGTTGAAGCGGAGGGTGTCCTTGGTGAGCGTCAGCCCCTCGAGCGCGCCGTGTGCCGCGTGGAGGATCGTCGCCGCAGGCGCCTCGTAGATCTCGCGGCTCTTGATCCCGACGAGGCGGTCCTCGACATGGTCGACCCGGCCGACGCCGTGGGCGCCGCCCAGCTCGTGGAGTCGTTCGACGAGGGCGACCGGGTCGAGCCGCTCGCCGTCCAGGGCGACCGGGATGCCACCCTCGAACTCGATCACCAGCTCGACCGGGGCCGGGGCGTCCGACGGGGCGACCGTCCACTCGTAGGCGTCCGGCGGCGGCGTGACCCAGGGGTCCTCGAGCACGCCCGTCTCGCACGAGCGGCCCCACAGGTTGACGTCGATCGAGTAGGGCGAGGCCTTCGTGATCGGGATCTCGATCCCGCGTTCGGCGGCGTAGTCGATCTCCTGGTCGCGGGTCAGGCCCATCCCGACCCGCATCGGGGCGATGACCTCGAGGCCCGGATCGAGGGCGTGGACCGCGACGTCGAAGCGGACCTGGTCGTTGCCCTTGCCGGTGCAGCCGTGGGCGACCGCGTCGGCGTCCTCGCGTCGCGCGACCTCGACGAGCAGCTGCGCGATCAGCGGCCGGGCGAGGGCCGTGGCGAGCGGATACGCATCCTGATAGAGGGCGTTGGCCTGGAGGTGGGGCCAGACGAAGTCGCGGACGAACCGCTCCCGGGCGTCGACGACATAGGCCCGCGACGCCCCGGCGCTGAGCGCTCGCTTCTCGACGCCGTCGCGGAGCGAGCCGCCGCCGACGTCGACGGTCAGGCAGACGACGTCGCAGTCGTACTTCTCGCGGAGCCAGGCGACGGCAACGGACGTATCGAGCCCGCCGGAGTAGGCGAGGACGACCTTCTTCATGATCAGCGGGCCTCCGGTGATGAACGTCAGGCGCGGGCCGCCGGGGCCAACGCGGTCGCGACGATGTGGTCGAAGCGCGCGCGCCAGGCGAGGAGGCGGGCTTCGTCGGCGAACAGGACGAGGAGCGTATTGTCGCCCGCGAGCGTGCCTTCCTGCTCCGTGAGGGTCGATTCGTCGATCGCCTGGGCGATGACGCTGGCCGTCCCCGGCGAGCCGGTCACGAGCAGGATCAGGCCGCTCCGTCCGACCGTGACGGGGATGTCGGAGAGGATCCGGCGGAGGCGCTCGTCGGTTGGTCCGGCCGCACTCGGGCGAGACGATCCGGCCGCCAGCGACTCGGGCATGACGTACAGGTGGCCGTCCGCGCGCGACACCTTCACGAGGCCGAGGTCGGCGATGTCGCGACTGACCGTGGCCTGGGTGACCGCGAAGCCGCGGCCGATCAAGCGGTCGACCAGCTCCTGCTGGCTGCCGATCGCGCCCGCACCGACGAGCTCCCGGATGGCGCGCTGGCGGTCGCGCTTCGAGCCGACGCCGGCGGCGTGGGTCGGGGCGACCGCGGACGGGCTCCGGCTGGCCATGCTCGCTGTGGCATCCACCGGCGCGGGTCGACCGCGCATCAGGCCGCGCCCACGGCGGATCGGCCGGCGGTGATCCGGGTGCCGAAGGTCGGGTCGGTCAGGGCTCGTTCGAGCGACCCGTCCGCCGATGCGTCGGCGATGATCGCCTCCGACCCCTCCCAGGCGATTGCCGCCAGCGCGGCCCGGATCTTCGGGACCATCCCGCCGGCGATGACGCCGCTCTCGATGAGGCTCTCCGCCTCACCGCTCGTGAGCGTGTCGAGCCGCCGGCCGTCGGCGTCGCGGACGCCGTCGACATCGGTCATCAGGACGAGCTGGCGGGCGCCGATCCCGGCCGCGATACCGGCCGCGGCGTCATCGGCATTGACGTTGCAGACGACGCCCTGCTCGTCTCGGGCGAGCGGCGCGACGACCGGCACCTGGCCACCGACGAGGACGGCATCGAGCAGGTCGCGGCGGAGGCCGACGACGTGGGCGACGAGCCCCATCCCCGGGACGCGCTCGCTGACGAGGAGACCGCCATCGACCCCGGACAGCCCGACCGCATCGACGCCCAGATCGCGCAGCCCGGCGACGAGCTCGCTGTTGACGACACCGCGGAGCACGGCCGCGGCGACCTCCAGCGCGGCTTGGTCCGTGACCCGCAGGCCGTTCTCGAACCGCGACGGGACGCCCATCCGGTCGAGCCACTCGGTGATCCGCTTGCCGCCGCCGTGGACGAGGACAACCGGCCGCTTCCGGGCGACCGCGGCGACCTCCGCCAGCACGTGCTGCTGATCCGCGATCGTCGTCCCACCCAGCTTGACGACCAGAATCTCGCTCATCCGAGTTGCCTCCCCGGCCCGCCGGCGCGCCGCTGGAGGGTCGGCCGGTGATTCATGTGGTGTACTCAGAGTTCTCGGTGACGTACGTTTCGGTGAGATCGCAGCCGAAGGCCTCGCCGTGGCCGTCGCCCAGCCCGAGGTCGAGGCGGACGAGGAGCTCCGGGCCGTCCATCGCGGCGCGCGCCGTGGCACGATCGAAGACGACCGGGCCGCCGACGTTCCCGTCGAACACGAGGTGTCCGGCGATCGCGATCCGGAGCCGATCCGGGTCGAGCTCGGCGGGGGTGCCGGCCCGGCTCCTGGCGGCCGATGCCGTCAGCCCTCCGGCGGCCAGCACGGCTTCGTCGGCGAGGGTGGCGTTGCCGGCCGCGCCCGCGATCCGGCCCCAGTTCGGGTCGCGACCGTGGGCGGCCGCCTTGACGAGCGACGACGAGATGACGGCGCGGGCGACGGCCCGGGCGTCGGCATCGTCGACCGCACCCGACACCTGGCAGGTGATCAGCGTCGTCGCTCCTTCGCCGTCGGCCGCCTGCTGCCGGGCGAGGTCGCGGGCAACCGCCTCGATGGCCCGCCCGAGCTCGGTCGCCACGTGGGTCCCGGCAGCGACCGGCGCCGCGCCCGCAGCACCGGAAGCCAGGACGAACACGGTGTCGTTGGTCGAGGTGTCGCCGTCGACGCTGAGCTGGTCCCACGTCCGCGCGGCCACGGGCCGGAGCAGGCCATGGAGCGTGGCGGGATCGACCGTGGCATCGGTCAGGACGATCGAGAGCATCGTCGCCATGCGTGGATGGATCATCCCGACGCCCTTGGCGATGCCGGTCACCCGCACCGAGCGAACCGCCTGCCCATCCGGATCGGGCAGCGTGATCGTGGCTGTCGCCGCCTTGACGAGCGAATCGGTGGTCCGGAGCGCCTCGGCCGCAGCCGCCAGGCCGTCATCGCTCGGTGCCAGCGTCGGCGCCACGGCCGCAACGCCGGCCCGGACGATGTCGAGCGGCAGGCGCGTCCCGATGATCCCGGTCGAGAGCAGGAGCGTCTCGTCCTCGGGGATGCCGAGGGTCGCGGCGAGCATCGCTGCGATCTCGGCCTGGTCGGCGTCGCCGGCCGCGCCCGTCGCAGCGTTCGCACAGCCGCTCGTCGAGATGATCCCGGTCGCCCAGCCGAACCGGCCGTTGCCCGATGGATCGGTCGCCGCGAGATGGACCTGCGAGAGACGGACCGGTGCGGCGGCAAACGCGTTCGGCGTGAAGACCGCGGCCGCGGCCGCCGGAACCCGACGGCCGTCGGGACCCGCATCGGTCGCGACGAGCGCCAGGTCCGGACGGCCGGAGGCCTTGATCCCGGCCGCGCCGCCGGTCGCGACGAAGCCACCCGGGATCGCGGCGCGCCGCTCGACCGGCGGGAGATCGGTCGAGAGCGCGGACAGGTGCGTGGTGGTGGCGGTGGCCATCGGTCCTTCGGGGGCTAGGGGGCGAGCGGGAGCTGCTCGAGACCGGCGGTCTCGGTCAGGCCATGGACGACGTTGAATGCCTGGATCGCCTGACCGGCGGCGCCCTTCACGAGGTTGTCGATCACGCCGATCGCGAGGATCCGGCCGGTCCGCTCGTCGAGGCGAACGAAGACGCGAACCTGGTTGCTGCCGAGAACGTGCTTGGTGGCCGGCGCCACCGGCACGACGGTGACGAAGGGCTCGTCGGCGTACGCGCTCGCATAGAGGTCGTCGAGCTCCGCCTGGCTGGTCGGGCGGGTCGGCCGGACGTGACAGGCCGACAGGATGCCGCGGGTCATCGGGATCAGGTGGGGCAGGAAGTCGACCGCGCCGATGCCGGGGTTGGTCACGCCCGCCTCGGCCCCGATCCCGGCCAACTCCTGCTCGATCTCGGCCACGTGACGGTGACCGCCGACTCCGTACGCCTTGACGCTCTCGTTGACCTCGCCGAACAACAGGTCCGGCTTGAGGTCGCGGCCGGCGCCGGAGACGCCGCTCTTGGCGTCGACGACGAGATCCCCGATCAGCCCGGCCCGAGCCAGGGGAGCGAGGGCGAGGAGGGTGGCGGTCGGGTAGCAGCCAGGTGATCCGACGATCGCCAGTGGCGCATGGCGAAGGGCCCGGAGCTCGGCACGATGCAGCTCGGGCAGGCCGTAGACCGCGCTTCCGAGGAGATCGGCCCGCGGATGCTCGAAGCCGTACCAGCGGGGATAGTCGAGCGCGGCCCGGAGGCGGAAGTCCGGACCCAGGTCGATGACCGCCGTGCCGGCGGCCGCGATCTCCGGCACGAGCCCGGCGGCCGTGCCATGGGGCAGGGCGAGGAAGACCGCGTCGACCTCGGGCAGGTCCGATCCGACCGCCAGCCCGGTGCCCGACAGGTGGGGGTGGCTGACCCCGACCGGTTCGTGCCGGTCGCGGCCCTTGAGGCCGACGATCTCGACCGTGGGGTGACGACCGAGCAGCCGGATCA
>DATAIW010000027.1:0-3772 GCA_036262455.1 Candidatus Limnocylindrales bacterium
CCGCGGGCGAGCGCCTCGACGTCCAGCGGCTGCGCGTACTCCCGGTCGATTCGCGCTCACCTCAGGACCGCGGCGGACGGTTGACGCGGTGACGCACCATTGGGGTCGAGCGACGCCGTTCGATCGTCGCGGAGGAGACGCTGATGTCGCTGCTGTCCTGGATCAAGCAAACCCTGACGGGCGCGCCGGATGTGTCGGCGGCGGAGCCCCCACCGCGCCACGAGCGACGCGAGGCGGGTCGCGAGCGTCATCAGGAGACCGGCGAACCCGCCTGGGAGGAGAAGGACCGGCTCGACGACCCGCCGGGCGCGGGGATGCGCGATCTTGACGCGGCGCCGGAGATCCTGGGCGGCGTCTGACGCGCAGGACGTCGTAGAAATACCAGGTCGGCAACGAGAAGCGGAGCGCGTCAGACCTCAGTCCGCCCGCCCGCCGGCTCCCGCCGCGAGCTCGTGCCCGAGCGACACATCGGGCATCGTCCGGACGGCGAGCAGGCACGCGAGTGCGGCGGCCCCGAACATCAGCCAGTACGTGACATTGAGGCCCGCGGACAGCGAGTCCCGGGCCGCGGCGGCGGCTTGCGTCGACACCGTGCCGCGGGCGACCGGGTCGAGGATCGCGGACGAGGTAGCGCCGACGAACGCCGTCAGCACGCCGCCCATGACGCCGACCCCGACCGCTCCGCCTATGGTTCGGCTGAACTGCACCAGGCCTGTCGCGACCGCCCGGCGCTGCCACTCGACGGCGCCCTGGATGACGACAAGCAGTGTCGTGGACGACAGGCCCATGCCGACGCCGGTGATCGCACACGCAAGCATTGCGAAGGGCAGCGCGTCGATTCGCCCGAGCTGCGTGACGAGGAGTGATCCGACGACGAGCATGCCGGTGCCGGCGAGGACGATCGGTCGGGCGCCGATCCGGATCAGCAGCCGGCCCGCAACCACCGACGCGACCGGCCAGCCGATCGACATCGCGGCGACGGCCGCGCCCGCCTCGAGCGCCGTGCCGCCGTGCACGCCCTGGACCATCAGTGGAACGTACGTCGTCAGCCCGAATATGACGATTCCGGCCAGCCCGCCGATGCCGAGACCGGCTCGGACGAGTGGAGAGCGCAGGAGTTCGAGGTCGATCAGTGGGGCCGCCGCCCGCCGCGCGTTGACGACGAAGGCGACGAGCAGCACGACCGAGCCGGCGAGCATCGCGATGACGAGCGGCGAGGCCCAGCCGAACAGCTGGCCGCCTTCCGACACCGCGAAGAGGAGGAGCAGGATCGATCCCGTGAGCAGGATCGCGCCGAGCCAGTCGATGGGCTGGGGATGGCGCTCGAACCGCTCGTGGAATGAGAACCAGATGATCGCGCCGGCGAGGATGCCGACCGGCAGGTTGATCTCGAACACCCATGGCCACCCGACCGTCGTCGTGATCACCCCGCCGAGCGCCGGGCCGATGATCGCCGACACGCCCCAGACGCCCGAGAACACACCCTGCATCCGGGCCCGCTGTCGCGGCGTGAAGATGTCTCCGGCGATCGTGAACGAGATCGGCTGGACGGCGCCGGCCCCAAGGCCCTGGAGAGCGCGAAACGCGATGAGGGCGGGCATCGACGTCGCGGTCCCGCACAGGACCGACCCGATCACGAACAGCGCGAGCCCGAACAGGAACACCGGCTTGCGCCCGTGGATGTCGGCGAGACGGGCGAAGAGCGGCACGGTCGTCGTGGAGGTGACGAGATACGCCGTGAAGACCCACGAGTACTCGGACAGCCCGCCGAGCTGACCGATGATCGTCGGCATGGCAGTCCCGACGACGGTCGAGTCGAGGGCCGCGACGGCGATAGCGGCCATGATCCCGGCCGTCACGAGCAGCTGGTCGCGAGTCAGCGGCGCATCGAGGTCGCTGGGCGTCCTGGGCTGCATCCTCCGAGTCCAGGTCGAAGGAGATCGACTGCTAGGTCTCGTCCGGGCGTTCGGACCCGTCGCCCGAACGGCGCCATGGGCCCTGGCCGTACACCTCGTCGACGGCGACGTGCACGGTGAGGCCGGGCGGAACGTCACGCATCGGGAACTTCTGCCCGGGCCCGATGTAGAACTCCGCGAGCTGGTCCATCACGTCGAGCGCGCCGCCGGGCTCGATCGTCGCCCGGCCACGGATCACGAGGTACGGGTGGAGCGGCTCGTCGCCGCGCTCGTGCGCCTGGAACGACAACACGATCCGCGGGTCGCGCCGCAGGTTGTCGAACTTGCGCTGGTCCGAGAACGACGACCAGACGATGCCGCCGTCGTCGACGCCGGCCCAGGCGAGCGAGACGTGCGGTGTCCCATCGGGGTTGAGGGTGACGATGTGGGCGAACGGGCCGGTCGCGAGGAACTCGCGCGCGCCCTGCGGGATCGTTGCCATGAGAACGATCTTACCTGGCATGCCGGTTGGAGCGCCGCGAGCATGATGGCGGCACGACGGTCGCGCGAGAAGCCGGCGCGCGCCGCCTATCTGCGCTGCGCGGAGCATCGCGACCCGCGTCCCGTCCGAGTCGATGACGAAGACGCACTCGGCTCCGAGGATCTCGCTGAACCAGCGGGCGTCGGCGGCCACGTCGGAGCTCGGTGCGTAGACGTAGTCGAGGGTTCCGAGGCCGAGCTCATCCATGCGATCCGGACGCATCCAGCCACGCGCGGACGCTCGGGACGTGCTCGTCGTGGAGGTGGCCGGTGAAGTCGATGTCCACGAGCGGGCCTCCGACCCAGGGGATCGCGTTCGGGTCGGTCAGCTTGTCGTTGGGCATCGCGTCGAGGACGGCGACCAGGCGGTCGTACGAGGCCTCGTAGTCCGCCACCAGCTGCCCGGGCGTGCGGCCGGCGTGCCAGTCGTGGATCCAGTCGTTGATTGCGTCGTCGTCGCCGAGCTCCGCCGGCCATGGGTCAGGCGGGTCGGGCTGGCCCCGGGAGAACGCCTCGAGGCGGGCGAGCGTCCGGTTGCGCCAGCCGACGAGGTGGCCGGCCAGGTCGCCGAAGGTCCACTCCCCCATCGGCCCCGGCTCGGCGAAACGATCGGGGCCGACCTGCGCGGCGAGCTCGCGCCAGAACTGCTGGTCCGCCCGGATGGCGGCGATCTGCTCGGCCCTGGTTCGCATCGTTGTCTCGCCTCGTGTTCCTGAAGGGCCGCGTCACTCGACGGCGAGAGCAATCCTAGACCCGCGAGCTCGAGCAGCGGTCACGCGTGGCGCACGCACGGCCGGGAGCCAGCCCTGCCCGACCCGGGGACATTCACGTTGGCGGTGTCGTATGAACGATGCTCCCGGCTCAGCAGCCGCCGCCGGCTCGCTCCCAGGCTTCGCGAGTGCTCCGCTCCATGTCGCGCAATCGCTGTCCGTAGGCGTCCGCTGTCGGCGTGGCCACCACCGCGCTGACGGGCTGCCCGAGGACCCGCTGGATCTTCGCCTGCGCCGCCGCCCAGCGCGACCGGAACGCCGCCCGGTTCGTCTCCGAGAGGAACTCCCAATGGACGCCGGCCTGGAGCGCCGCGGTCCGCATGTGCTCGCGGCGGTACGAGAACTCGACCTCCGAGAGGTAGGCATCGAACTCGTCGGGGTCGGCGCCGTAGCCGAAGGTCTGCTCGCGCGGCGTCGTGCTGTGGACGTGCTCGCTCTCCTGCTGCACGTGCCGGTACTCGTGGAGGATGCTCGTGTAGAGGTCGTCGAGACGTCGATCAGCCGGCGAAACGCCCGCGCCGTCTCAGCCGGGAGGGCCGACACCGTGGCGGCCGTGCGCCCGTAGAT
>DATAIW010000028.1:0-4129 GCA_036262455.1 Candidatus Limnocylindrales bacterium
GCTTCGTCCTCGAGAACCCCGTCCTGATCATCGCCGGTGCCCTCGTCGGCGCGTCCGGCGCAATCCTCACGAAGCTGATGGCCGACGCGATGAACCGCTCGGTCCTGAACATCATGATCGGCGGCTTCGGCGGCGGCGATACCGTCCCGGGCCACGTCGGCGCGGAGGGCGCAGCGGTCCGCGAGGTCGGCGTCGACGACGCGGCAATCCAGCTCGCCTACGCCCAGCATGTCATCGTCGTCCCGGGCTACGGGCTCGCGGTGGCCCAGGCGCAGCACGCCGTCCGCGAACTGGCCGACCTCCTCGAGCAGCGCGGCGTCGACGTCAAGTACGCGATCCACCCCGTCGCCGGCCGGATGCCGGGCCACATGAACGTGCTACTGGCCGAGGCGAACGTCCCCTACCCCCAGCTCAAGGAGATGGACGACATCAATCCGGAGTTCGAGCGGTGCGACGTCGCCCTGGTCATCGGCGCGAACGACGTCACGAACCCGGCCGCCCGGCGGCCCGGCTCGGCGGTGTCGGGCATGCCGATCCTCGACGTCGACAAGGCCAAGTCGATCATCGTGATGAAGCGATCGATGGGCAAGGGCTACGCCGGCATCGACAACGAGCTGTACACGAACATCAAGACCGGGATGCTCTTCGCCGATGCGAAGGACGGCCTGGCCGCCTTGACCGCGGCGGTCAAGGCGCTCTGACAGCGAACCCGTCGACGGCCGCCCGGCAGCCCACCGGGAGATCGCCCCGGCCGGACGGCGGGAGGGGATCGGTACGGCGCGCAGTGCCCGCCGCGCGCGAGAATGACGGCTGCGCCGGGGCCCTTCGCCCCGCGCGGCGGGCCGTTCTACATGGCCGGATAGTCGTCCTCGGACTCTTCGACCAGGTTCCGGGCGCTCGGAGCGCGTCACCCTGCAGATTTCCGGTCGGAGTTAGCCGGATTCGACTAACGCCTACCCGGCGAGGCCGAACGGAACATTCGATACGCGTCCCAACAGTCCCTTCTTGAATAACTGGCCAGGAATCGGCGACGGGCGGGGCGATCGCGAAGCGGACCGGCGACGCGGCGTCGGCGACGGGGGTCGGCGACGGGTCCAGCGCGGACCGGCGACGGGTCCAGCCCAGATCCTGCCGGCCATCCAGCGTGTCGCCATGTTCATCGCTTTGCATCCATGGCAACCGCCCTGGATCACTCGCCGCCGGTCGTCGACTCCATCAGCTCGACGTCCGGAATGGCCGTGATCGCGGCGATGACATCGTGGGCACGGACCGCGGTCGGGAGCCGCACCTCCAGCTCCACCTCGTAGCGACCCTTCCCGATCCGCTGGCTGTTGATCCCGGCCATCTCCACCCGCCGATCCGCCAGCAGGCGGGACACATCGCCCAGCGCCTCGAGCCGGCCGACCTCGAGGCGCAGCTTGATGGCCTGCGACCCGGGCTTGTGGAGGCGGCCAACCAGGGCGTTCAGCGGCCAGAGCGAGAAGATCACGATCGCGGTACCGACCGCGGCGATCAGCCACTCCCCGGCGCCTGCCGCCATCCCGATCGCGGCCGCCGTCCAGAGACTTGCCGCCGTGGTCAGGCCGCGGATCGAGGTGCCGTACTTGAGAATCGCCCCGGCCCCCAGGAAGCCGATCCCGGACACGATCTGGGCGGCGATCCGGGTCGGGTCGACCGTCGCTGCGACGCCGTTACCACCGACGCCCTCGAAGCCGTAGATCGACAGGATGGTGAAGATGGCCGATCCGAGCGACACGAGGAGATGGGTCCGCATCCCCGCCGGATGCTCGTGGATCTCGCGCTCGAAGCCGATCGCCGCACCGAGGACGGCCGCGACCAGCATCCGCACGGCAAGGTCGGCCTGCAGGCCGAGATCGATCTGGGGCATGGGCGAACGACCTCCGGCTCGGATCGGAGCGTGGACGCCAGTCTAGGCCCGGCCGGCATGCGAAGTTGCATTCAGGCGGGCGGCGGCTCCGGTTGACTCACATCGGCGACGCTTGCGCCGAGGCCGTCGATCAGGTCGGCCGGCACGAGATGGAGGTTGATCCCGAAGCCGCCGCCGCCGATCGACACGACCGGCTCAGCGACGATTGCCGCGTCGGCGATCACCGGCCATGCCCGGCTCGACCCGAACGGCGTGATCGTGTAGCGCTCATAGCCCGTCACCTGGTGGGCCTCCGCCGCGTCCGGGAGGGTCATCCGGCGCACCCCGAGCAGCTCGCGCAGCTTCGGCCAGTCGAACCGCCGGCCGGCCGGCACGAGCACGAACAGGTAGTCGTCCTCGCCGCGACGGACGACGATCGTCCGAAGGAGCTGGCGGGTCTCGATCCCCTGGAACGTCGCGGACTCCTCGGCCGAGGACGCCCGCTCGGTCCGGACGATCCGATGCGGGATCCCGGCGGCGGCGATCGCGTCGATGGCTGGCGTGGAGGTCGGCGGCTGGTCGGGCATGCCGAGATGGTAGCCAGCGCTAGACTCCGGCGAATGTCCGATCCCGACGAGACCCGCAACGTCCGCCCGGCGACGCCGGCCGAGGCCGCTGACGTCCGATCGATGCACGCCGCGAACCGGGCGGCCTGGGACGAGGCGGCCGAGCGTTACGAGGGCTGGTTCGACGAGGCCGTGGCGCTCATCAGTGGCGGCGGCTCGAACCTCTTCCCGGTCGAGCACGAGCTGATCGGCGACCTCCGGGCGGGCGCCGGCACCGCGCGGGCGATCCATCTCCAGTGCGCGGGCGGCCGCGACACCCTGTCGCTTTGGAATCTCGGTGCTCGAGAGGTCGTCGGCGTCGATATCAGCCCGCGGATGCTCGAGCTCGCCGCCCGGCTGACGGAGGCGACCGGTGCCCCGGCCCGCTGGATCGAGGCCGACGTCCTCGACACGCCGCACGAGCTCGACGGGACGGCCGACCTCGTTTACACCGGCCGCGGCGCGATCATCTGGCTCCACGACCTCGACGGCTGGGCGGCGGTCATCGGCCGCCTTCTCTCCCCGATGGGTCGGCTCGTGATCTTCGACGGCCACCCGGCCGAGTGGCTGTTCGACGCCGACGAGGACGGCCGCCTCGTCGCCACCGATTACGACTACTTCGGGGGCGCCGAGGCGTCGAAGGGCTGGGCGCCCGAGTACGTCGACCACCTGTCGATCGCCGAGGACGACCAGAGCTGGAAGTTCGCCCGGGCGTGGACGCTCGGCGAGATCGTCACCGCCCTCGTGAGGGCGGGCCTACGGATCGAACGTCTCGTCGAATACCCCGTCGACTGGTGGGCCGGCCACCGCGACCTGAACCCTGCCGATCGCAGTCGGGTCCCCCTGTCGTTCGGGATCGTCGCCCGGCCCGGTGACTGAGCTCGGCCGTGGACCTCCGGAGGGTTCGTCCGCCGCCGGCTGGAGGGTTCGACGGGTCAGGCCCGGGTGAGGGTCGGCAGCCAGCCGGGCTCCGGCTCGGCGATCGTGGACACGAGGTAGTCGCGTGAGGCGAGCACGTCGCGACGCGGACCGTCGAGCGCGGCGACAAGCTTGCCGCCCTGCTTGAGGATCTTCCCGTCGACGAAGACGTCGGGCTTGCAGAAGTTCGTGCCGCGCAAGGGCCATCGTGACGAGGGCCCGATCGTCGCTCAGCCGGGTCCGCACCTTGCGGGCCAGGTCGCCTGTCCGCTATCCTTCGTGCAACTGGTATGACTTGTCATACTCAGTTGGACTGGAGGTAACATGGCGGACAAGTCGGGCTTCCTTGGCTCTGCGACGGTGGGCACCAAGGGCCAGATCGTCATCCCCGCCGACGCACGCGCGGCGATGCAGATCAAGGAGGGCGACAAGGTCGTCGTCCTGCGCGGTCCGCGCGAGGGAAGCATCCTCGTGTTCCGGGTCGACTCGTTCGACAAGCTCCTGGCAAAGGCGACCAAGGCCAGCTGAGCCGGGACAGGCTGCGCTGGCGCGTCAGGCGGCGATCGGCTCGGCGTCCTCGATGCGCCGGAGCCGGCCTGCCGGCGAGCGCCACACAACGATCACCGCGATGACCGCCCCGGCGATCCCGACGATCAACGCCGCTCGCAGCCCGAAGGCCGCGCCGATGACCCCGCCGAGGATCGAGCCGGCAAGCGCAGTGACGGTCGTGATGACGCTC
>DATAIW010000029.1:0-8178 GCA_036262455.1 Candidatus Limnocylindrales bacterium
AGCGGACCTGATCGTCCTCGGTCCGGGGTCCCTGTACACGAGCCTCCTGCCGAGCCTGCTCCTGCCCCAGATCCGCGACGCCGTGCTCGCCTCGCCGGCGCTCCGGCTCTACGTCTGCAACGTCGCCACGCAGGACGGCGAGACCGCCGATCTGGACCTCGCCGGTCACGTCGAGGCGCTGGTCGCCCACGCCGGGCCGGGGATCGTCGACGTCGTCCTCGCCAACAACCGGCCCGGCGATCCGTGGTCGCTCCGGCCGCCGTCCGAGCCGGTTCGCCTGACGTGGCCCCCGTCGCTCGCGGTGGCGCCCCGCGTCGTGCTCGACGATGTCGTCGACAGCGGCGCGGCCCAGCGCCACGACCCGGACCGGCTGGCTGCGGCGGTGATGCGGATCCTCGAGCGGGAGGGCACGGCACGGCGACGCGGCTCCGCCTCGCGCTCGGCCTGATCGAGCCCGTGTTCCGCCCCTTCCGACCCACGCCGCGCCGGATCGACGGCCGGCCGTGAGCGGCAGCGACCGCGACCTCGTGCTGGCCCTGCGGTCCGAGCTCGCGGCGCTCGACCCAGCGCGGCCCTGCGACCGACGGGCCGAGGCCATCGCACTCGCCGACGTCGGGGCCGCGCGCGATGGACCCCTCGCCCGGTTGCTGCTCCGACTCGCGCGCGAACGAGCCGCGGTCCAGGCGGCGGCCGGCGACGAGGCGCCCGGCGCCATCGACCCGGCCGCGGGCGGGATTCGCAGGTTCGACTGGGCGGCATCGGCCGATCATTGCCGGCTCGCCTGGCTGCGCGGCATGTTCCTGGCCCACGGGTCGCTCAGCCTGTCCGGTGGTCGGACCCACCTCGAGTTCCTCGTTGCCGCGCCGGACGCCGAGCTGCTGGCCCGCTGGCTGGACCAGGCGGACCTTCCGGCGTCGTGGCGGATCCGCCGTGGCCGCGGCGTGGTGACGTGGAAGAACGGCGATCTCGTCGGCACGTTCCTGCGCCGGATCGGGGCGATCGGGGCCCTCCTGGAGGTCGAGGCGCGGCAGGTCTCGCGGGCCATGCGCGGCGATCTCAACCGGGTGATCAACGCGGAGTCGGCAAATCTCCATCGAGCGGTCGGGGCGGCCGGCCGCCAGATCGCCGCGATCGACGAGCTGACCGCCAGCGGCGAGCTTGCCGAGCAGCCCTTCGTCATCCGCTCGGTCGCCGAAGCCCGCCACGAGACGCCCGAGGCGACATTCGCGGAGCTGGCGGAGCGGCTCGGGATCCACCGGTCGGCGGTCCAGCGCGCGCTCGAGCGGATCGAGCGACTCGCCCGGATGCCCGACGACGACGAACGGCGCCGACGCCGGATGCGCCGGTCCAGGGAGCCTGCCGGGCCCCGGTCCGCGCCGGCTCCCGCGGCGATCGGCCGGCCTCTGGCATGATCACTCCATGCGCCCTGTCGTGATCGCCGCCAACTGGAAGATGAACACCACGCCGTCCGACGCCGGCGAGCTGGCCGTGACGATTGCCGGCCGGACGCGCGTCGAGGGCGTCACGCGGGTCATCTGCCCGCCCTTCGTCGCCATTGCCGCCGTGCGCGACGCCCTCGCCGCCGCCGACCCGGGTGTCGGCGTCGGGGCCCAGGATGTCCATCACGAGCTGGCCGGGGCCTTCACGGGCGACATCTCGGCACCGATGCTGGTCGGCCTGGCCGGGTGGGTGATCGTCGGCCACTCCGAACGCCGGCGGGACCACGCCGAGACCGATGAGCGGATCGGACGCAAGCTCGCCCGGGCCGTGGAGGCCGGCCTCCGGCCGATCCTGTGCGTGGGCGAGCAACTCGAGGACCGCGATGCCGGCCGGGCCGTTACCGTGGTCGACGCGCAGCTCGCCGGTGCGCTCGTTGGCCACGATCCGGCGGCGCTCGCCGAGGCCGGGTTGGTCATCGCCTACGAGCCGGTCTGGGCGATCGGGACGGGCCGCAATGCGCTCGGCTCCGATGCCGCGGCGATGGCGGAGGCGATCCGGGCGACGCTCGCCCGTCTCGGCTGGGACGCCTCCGCGGGCGAGGTCCCGATCCTCTACGGCGGGAGCGTCACGGCCGCGAACATCGGCGAGTTCCTGGCCGAACCGTCGATCGACGGGGCCCTCGTCGGCGGCGCGTCACTCAAGCCGGACGAGATGGCCGGGATCGTCGGCCGGGCCGGCGTGACCGCGGCAGCCCGAATGGCGGCCATGTCGTGACGCCGGTCGTCACCCCGTGACACCGGGCGCCGTTCGACCTCGGCCGATCGTCCTGGTCATCATCGACGGCTTCGGTCTGGGACCGGTGCCCGCCGACGACGCGATCGCCGCCGCCGCGATGCCGACCTGGCGAGGTCTCCTCGATCGCTGGCCGCACTGCATCCTGCGCGCGTCGGAGGATGCGGTCGGGCTGCCGCCGGGCCAGATGGGCAACTCGGAGGTCGGCCACCTGAACCTCGGTGCCGGCCGGCCAGTGCTCCAGGACCTGCCGCGGATCGATGCCGCGATCGCCGACGGGTCGTTCTTCGAGCGGCCGGCGCTCAGCGCGGCCTGCGAGCGGGCCGCCCGGACCGGCGGCCGGCTCCACATCGTCAGCCTGATCGGCCCGGGCGGCGTCCACGCCAATGATCGGCATCTCGTCGCGCTGGTCGAGCTGGCGGCCCGATCCAACGTCGGAGAGGTCCGGATCCACGCGCTGCTCGACGGCCGCGACACGCCGCCCCGCTCTGCGCTCGACTTCGTGCGCGATCTCGAGGCTCGCCTCGCGGTCGCCCATCCCGACGCCCGGATCGCGACGATCGGTGGCCGCTACTACGCGATGGACCGCGACCAGCGCTGGGAGCGGACTGCCCGCGGCTACGCGGCGATCGTCCACGGGGCAGGGGAGCGGGCGCCGTCGGCGACAGCCGCGATCGAGGCGGCCTACGCCCGCGGCGAGAACGACGAGTTCGTCCTGCCGACCGTGATCGACGGTGTCGATGGCCGGGTCCGCGACGGCGACGCGATGGTCCACGCCAACTTCCGGGCCGATCGCGCCCGGCAGCTCACGCACGCCCTCGCGGAGGGCGACGAGTTCACGGCGTTCGATCGCGACGTGCCGGCAGCCCGGCCGCGCGACGTGCTCGTCGTGACGATGACCGCGTACGAGTCGGGCCTGCCGGTCGAGGTCGTGTTCGGACCGGAGGAGGTCCGCTCGCTGGCCCACGCCGCGAGCGACGCCGGGTGGCGCCAGTTCCACGTCGCGGAGACCGAGAAATACGCCCACGTCACCTACTTCTTCAATGGCGGCCGGGAGGCGCCGTTGCCGGGCGAGGAGCGACGCCTCATCCCGAGCGCCAAGGTCGCCACCTACGACCTCCAGCCGGAGATGCGCGCGGCCGGCGTGACCGACGCCCTGATCGAGGCGATCGAGAGCGACGCCTACGACCTGATCGTCGCCAACTTCGCCAACCCGGACATGGTCGGCCATACCGGCGTCTGGGACGCCACGGTGCGGGCGGTCGAGACGATCGATGGCTGTCTCGCCCGGATCGTCGCCGTCCTCGGCGGCCCCGATCCCGCCGGCCCCGGCAGCCTCCTCGCGATCACCGCCGACCATGGCAACGCCGATGCGATGCGCGACGCCGCCGGCAACCCGGTGACGGCCCACTCGCTCAATCCCGTCCCTCTCCTGCTCGCGGGCCGCCTGGTGGCCGACCGGACGCTCCACGACGGCGTCCTCGCCGACGTCGCCCCGACGTTGCTCGAGCTCGCCGGGCTCCCACGCTGGGCGGGGATGACCGGCCGATCGCTGCTGGACCCGGCGGAGGGGATCGAACCGGAGCCCGTGCTATCATCCGGCGCCGTTCCCACCGGAGGAAATCCCTCGTGAATGCCCCCCTGGCCATCGGCCAGATCATCGTCAGCATCGCCCTCATCGCCGCCATCCTGCTCCAGGCCCGGGGCACCGGCCTGTCCGGCACGTTCGGCGGCGACTCCGCGGTCTATCGCAGCCGGCGCGGGATCGAGAAGCGCCTGTGGCAGTTCACGATCGTGCTGCTCGTGCTGTTCGTGGCGTTCTCGGTCGGGTCCTACCTCTACCAGAACATCTGAGCTCGCTCGGGTCTGTCGCGGCGCCCGGGGAACGACACGCCGAAGACCCAGCACCACCCGATGAACCGGATCGACCGCGTCGTCATCGCCGGGCTCGTCCTGGTCCTCGCCATCGTCGCGATCGCGATCGGCGGGCCGGCGCTCGCACCCAAGCCAGCGCCCGAACCGACGAGCGCTGGCCCGTCCTCGGCCGCGCCTGAACCGTACCGCGAAGGCGTGCTCTCCCGGCCGACGAACGTGAACCCGCTCGCCGCGCGAACCCAGGCCGATCGCGACCTGGTCGCCCTGGTGTTCGAGGGACTCGTCGCCCGGACCGCCGATGACAAGCCGACGCCCGCGCTCGCTCGATCGTGGACCTCGACCGCCACCGGTGACGCCTGGACGTTCGAGCTCGGACCCGATCGTTTCTGGCAGGACGGCGAGCCCGTCACCGCCGACGACGTCGTCTTCACGATCGAGACGCTCCAGGATCCGGACTACCACGGACCGGGATCCGGGTCGTGGGCCGGGATCACGGTCAGCGCCGTCGATGCCGCCACCGTCCGTTTCGAGCTCGCGACGCCGATCGGCGGCTTCCTCGAGCTGGCGACCCAACCGATCGTCCCGCGCCATCTGCTCGGCGACACCGCGCCGGGCGCGATGGCGGACGCCGCGTTCGGAAAGGAACCGATCGGCTCGGGTCCTTACACGGTCGCCGAGCTGGACCGCGACCACGCGGTCCTCGAGCGGGCGCCCGACGCGACGACGCCGCCGACCGGCGGCGGGGCGTCGCCGGCCCCAGCGGGAGACCCGCTCGCGACCCCGGTTCCGACCCACCGCGCGGACGATCTCCAGGTCGGGTTGGCGCGCCTCGAGTTCCGCTTCTTCGACGATGCGGACAGCCTGGCGACGGCGTTCCGGAACGGCGAGCTCGACGTCGTATCCGGCCTCGACCCGGCTGCGGCCGAGGCCCTCGCGGCCACGCCCGGCGCCCGCGCCATCCGCAATCCGTCGACGACCCTCGCCGCGGTTGTCCTCAACCTCCACCCGACGGAGGAAGCCTTCGCCGATCCCCGGACCCGGCTCGCCCTGCTCGAGGCGGTCGATCGGGCGCGGCTCGTCGGCGTCGTGTACGGCGGCGCCGCCGTGCTGGCGGATGGCCTGATCCCGCCATCATCGTGGGCGTTCGACACGGCCGCGAGCCCACCGATCGGGCGCGACCTGAAGGCCGCCGCGAAGTCCCTCACGGCCGCCGGCTGGACGAAGGCCAAGGACGGCTGGCATCACGGCGGCGCGAAGGAGGCACGAACGATCCAGCTGCTCGTCCCGAACCGGACCGCGAACCCGATCCTCTTCGCGGCCGGCAGCCAGATCGCGGCCGACTGGACCGCCCTCGGCTTCACCGTGTCGATCGTCGAGGAGGATCCCGCGATCATCGCCACCGACCACCTCCGGACCGGCGACTTCGAGGCGGCGCTGGTCGACATCGCGATCGGGCACGACCCGGATCTCTACGCGCTCCTCGCCTCGAGCCAGATCCGGACCGGCGGGGCGAATCTCATCGGGCTCCAGGATCCGCTCCTCGACGACCTCCTCGAGAAGGCCCGCAAACCCGCCGCCGACAAGGCCCGGCTGGCCGCCTACAAGGCCCTCCAGGAGCGGCTCGCGGGCGGGACATACCTCCTCCCGATGGCGTGGCCGAACAAGGTGGTCGTCGTCGCCGAACGGGTCGTCGGACCGGCCGTCCGGGAGGTCGCCGACGGGTCGGAGCGATTCGGTGATGTGCTAACATGGCGCCTCGCTGACGACCGGTGAGCCCTCGGGCAGGCCGGCCGGCGGGTCGACGCCGAGGTGGCGAAATTGGCAGACGCGCTAGCTTCAGGAGCTAGTGCCCGCAAGGGCGTATGGGTTCAAGTCCCTTCCTCGGTACCACCTCCTCCCTCCCGACCCGTCGCGACGAACGGCACACCTGCCCAGGTGGCGGAATTGGTATACGCGTACGTTTGAGGGGCGTATGAGGCAACTCATCCGGGTTCAAGTCCCGGCCTGGGCACCAACCTCGCACCGATCACGACCGCCGGCCGACCGGCGGTCGCTTCATGTCTGCGGCTATGCTGTCGGGCGGGCGGTTAGCTCAGTTGGTCAGAGCGTCTCGTTTACACCGAGGAGGTCACTGGTTCGAGCCCAGTACCGCCCACTGGCCGCCCGGGATGCATGAACATCGCCGCCTGGCTCGCTCAGGTGCCGGCATCGGGCGGAATCGTCCGTTGGTGCGGAAGCGATGGGCGTCGGCCATGCCGCCGGACGCGTACGTCACCGAGTCTGTCTCTGCCGTGTCCTTTCGGCTTGGAAGGAAAGTGCGTGGGTTGCGGCGCGCGTCGATGGCTCTTCGGGCCTGTCGGCGGCCCGCCCGGTGCGGCCCCGTCGAATTCGTTCGACATCTCAGTTGATCACGAACCAGGCGACCTTGGTCGTCGCCGTCACGGTCTTGTTCAGGTAGATCGTGAACTTGCCGCTCCCCGGGATCGCCGCCTGGACGAAGACTCCCGTGACCAGGTTCTGAGCCATTGCAATGATCATGCTGCTGGCAGTAACGCCGCTCAGAGTCTTCGTGATCGAGCGATGGCCCGACGTAATCGATATGACGCCGCTTCTCGAGAACCTGGCCTTGCCGTTGACGTATAGCGCGGTGCCAGTCAACGCCCTTGCATAGACTCCGTACCCGCTGTCCGAATAGCCGAAGACGCCGGTGTGGGCCGGCGCAGCGGGTACGGTGGAACCTGAGAAGCCGTACACGCCGGTTCCCGTTGCGTCGCTCGCGCCGAACACTCCCCAGCCGCCGAATCCCCAGACGCCGATCGACGATTCGCCGTAAACGCCGGTGCCGGTCGAGGCAGCGCTGTAACCCCAGACACCGGTCCCGTTCGTCCCATTCGCCTCGCCATAGGTCGCGGTCGGGATCGCGTATGCGATCGGTGCCGGCGTCGGAGGATCGCCCGCACCGGTGAATGCCTGTGCCGCGAGGTTTCCGCCCGTCGTCTGCGCAGATGTTCCCACTCCAGTGTCGCTGTCGCCTCGCGCACCGGTTCCGGCAAAGCTCCAGCCCGCCACACCGGTGTTGACCGGCGGCGTCGGATGATCGGTCGACGACGGACGGCTGACGCCGTAGACCCCAGGTCCAGCAGCGTTGCTGCCCAGCCCGTTATTGGTCGCGTGGCCGAAGACCGCCGGACGCGAAGACGGACCGGAGATCTCCCCCAGCACGGCGGGCGAGTCATAGCTGGCGGTACCCCAGATCCCTGGGCCCAAGAACGAGGAGCCGATAACACCTCCGCGTCCGCCGGAACCCACGACCCCAAATCCCACGGAGCTCGTGCCGACCACCCCGTTGCCGCCGATCCCGTCTGGCGAGGTCGCCGTGTTCACGGCCGCAATCGTTCGTCCGGTTATTCCGGAGACGTTGAGAACGGCGTTGCTGTAGTTGACGTCGGTACTGGTCAGGTCGGTCTCTGTGTTGGCCGTGTTTGCCTGCCCGGCGAGAACGGGATCTCCTGTGGCTGCCCGGACGCTGGGAGGTTGGGCCAGCCGACCGACGGCCGCACCGACGACGGCTCCAAAGGCACCCGCAAGCACGGCGCGTCGCGACCGACGATTCGCGATATCAGGCCCTCGCTCGGGAGCATGGGGCACGTCATCCCCCAACGCCATCTCCTCGGTGTCCATCCCACGGCTCCTCTCGCCTCGTGGCACTGCGGCCGCGTCGCCCTTCTGCGACGGCTTCGCATGTGCAACTCAATGAACGCCCGGGCATCCGATCCGTTACGAGGCGACCGACGACGGGCGGGCGATGGGCCGCTTTCGGACACTCCTCAGCCGTGATCAGCTGTCGCCCGGTCCTCAGCCAGCAGGACCCGACTGGTAGACTGATCAGGCGGGGGCAAGGATGCCTTCCATCGACCGACCGTAGAGGGTGAGCATGAATCCAGCATTGATCATTGTCCTGGTGGTCATCGTCGTCGCGGTGATCTTCGTGATCGCGCTCTACAACGGCCTGGTCCAGCGACGGCTCCGGATCGACGAGGCCTTCGCCCAGATCGAGGTCCAGCTCAAGCG
>DATAIW010000030.1:0-11530 GCA_036262455.1 Candidatus Limnocylindrales bacterium
GTGGAGGGGTCGGCGTCGGCGTCGGGCTGGGGGACGGGCTCGGCGAGGGCTCGGGGCCCTTCGAGAGGACGTACGAGATCGCGGTGCCCTTGTTGACGAGGACCCCGGGTGCGGGGTTCTGGCTGATGACCGAGCCCAGCGAAACGATCGGGTCGAACGCCTCGGTCTTCGGCCCGAACGACAGGCCGGCGGCAGCCAGGAGGTTGAATGCGTCGATCTCGGTCCGGTTGCGGAGATCCGGCACGGCGACGGTCTCGGCCCCCGCCGCGACGACGATCGCGACCGTGCCGCCCTTGTCGATCTTCGTGCCCGCGGCCGGGTCCTGGCTCAGCACGGTGTTCGCGACGACGCCGCTCGGGGCAGCGGTCGCGGTCGGACTGACGGAGATGCCGGCCTGGGCCGCGAGGGTCTGGGCCTGGACGAGCGTCTTGTTCACGAAGTCCGGGACCGTGATCTGGGCGACCGGGGTCGCGCCTCCGCCCGACAACAGGCGGAAGACGAGGAACCCGACCAGGGCCAGGATGAGGAGGGCGACGATCCCGGCGGCCCAGACCGCGGGCGATGTGCCGCCCGGCGGGTCGTCCTCGTCGACCGGACGGACGGGCGGCCCGCCGCGGTCCCGGCCGCCAGGTTGGCCCGGCGGGCGCGCGTACACGTCCGAGCGGCGCGGTCGTGCATCGTCGACGTAGGCCTCGGGAACATACGGGATGGCTCGCGGGTTCGCGCGGGCGGTCGCCGACGTCGCGGCGAGACCGGCGCCGGCCACACCGACCGCGCCGACGCCTGCGGCGCCCGCAGCGCCTGCACCGCCGGACGCCATCGTCGGGGCGGAGGCGCCGGTGGCCCCGGTCATCCCCGGAACGGTGGTCCCGGCCAGGAACGCCTCGAGCGCAGCGGCCATCGACGAGGCGGCCGACCAGCGGTCGGCCGGCTCGGTCGCGAGGGCCTTGCGATCGATCGCGACGAGGTCGGCCGGGATCCCGGACCGGAGGGTCGACGGGTCGGGCGGCGGACCGGCGAGACGGGCCATCGCCACCGCCGCGGCGCTGTCCGCCTCGAACGGACGGTGCCCGGTCAGGAGCTCGAACAGGACGATCCCGAGCGAATAGATGTCGGACGCCGCCGTCGTCTGGTCGCCGCGGGCCTGTTCGGGGCTGAAGTAGTGGACGGACCCGAGTGTCGTCCCAGGCAGCGTCATCTGCGCCTCGGCCATGGCCCGGGCGATCCCGAAGTCGGTCACCTTGACCTGGCCGTCCCGATTGATCATCACGTTGCCGGGCTTCACGTCGCGGTGGACGATCCCGCGTTGATGGGCCGCGTGGAGGGCGCGGGCGGTCTCGGCGGTGATGCGGGCCGCCTGCCGCGGCGGCAGCGCCCCCGAGCGCTTGATGATCGCGCCGAGGTCCTCGCCGTCGACGAGCTCCATGACGATGAACGGGCCGGCCTCGTCCTGGCCGTAGTCGTACACGCCGACGATGTTCGGGTGGTTCAGCGAGGCCGCGTTCTGGGCCTCCTGGCGGAAGCGCGAGCTGAAGTCGGGATCACGGCCATATTCGGGCCTGAGGATCTTGACGGCGACGTCGCGTCCGAGCTGGTTGTCGTGGCCGCGATAGATCCGGGCCATCCCGCCCTGGCCGAGCAGCTCCACGAGCCGATACCGGCCGCCGAGGATGGTTCCGATCTCCGCCAAGTCAGCCTCCGCTGCGGGTTCTGGCCCGAACGCCGCGACCGCTGCCGGCATTCCCGGGCGGTGACGCACCCGTCGGCATCGTAGCGTACGACGCTCGAGCGAGTGGTCGGTGAGGCCGGGTCGCCCCGTTCGGCCAACGCCACGAAATCCGCGCGCGTCCGCAGGGCGCTCCGTCGTCGGTCAACCGCCGGCGAGCCAGCGCCGGACCCGATCGATGAACTCGAGCGAGCTGATCCCGTCGAACAGGCGGGCGCCGTGCAGCGCCCACTCCTGGACCTCCTTGAGCGCGGTCAGCGTCGCGAGCCCGGCAACAACCGTCGCCGGCCGCCAGGCGAACCCCGGCCGCCAGTGGTGGACGGCAGCGACCGTCAGGAACCACGGCTCGAAAACGTTCGGAAAGACGAGGAGCAACACCCGTTCGCCCGACAGCTCGAAGGCGACGAAGCCGACGAGCCGGAACACGTAGAGCCCGACCGCGATCGAGCGCTCGACGCCCGACCAGCGCAGCGCCACGACGAGGAACAGCCCGAGATAGACCTGGTCTGCCCACTTGTCGAACGCCTGGTAGTCGGGGATGCCCCCGAGATCGAGCGTGTCGCGGAGCAGCAGGTCCGAGAGGTCCACGAGGATCGCCAGGATCCCGCCGGCGAGCGGCCAGCGCAGGACCGGCAGCGAGCCGAGGACCCGGACCGCCCCGATGACGAGGACCTCGAGCGTCACGAGTGCGGGCTCATCATGTCGTGCCCTCGCAGTCTTGCCGCGCGCCGCATCTCGGGCGGGTACCGACCGACCGGCGCCGACGCGCGATGTCGCCCATGGATCAATTCCGGATGAGTGAGCGCGGCCCAATTGCGGGTGCGACCGAACGCGTCGGGCGGGTGATTCGGTCGCGCTTGTTCGTGTGGATCTGATCCATCACCGGCATCACGCCGAGCAGATCGGCCTTACAGCTCCAGGTCGCGGAGGTAAGCGCGGAACTCGGGGGCCAGCTCGGGACGCTGGAGGGCCAGCTCGACCGACGCCTTGAGCCAGCCCATCGTCGTGCCGCAGTCGTAGCGGGTCCCCTCGAACTCGTAGCCGTAGACGGCCTGCTCCTGCATCAGGGCTTCGATGGCGTCGGTCAGCTGGATCTCGCCGCCGGCGCCGCGCTGGGTCTGCTCGAGCTTGTCGAAGATCTTCGGAGTCAGCACGTAGCGGCCGATGATCGCGAGGTTCGACGGCGCATCCTCTGGCCTCGGCTTCTCGACCAGCCGGCTGACCTTGTGCAACCGGCCATGGTTGAGCCAGCCCTCGACTTCCTCGCCCGCGATCACGCCGTAGCGCTGCGTCTCCTCGTGGGGCACCTCCATGACCGCGACCACCGAGCTGTGCGTCTGGTTGTAGGCGTGAACGAGCTGGCCGATGCAGGGTCGATCGCCGATGACGACGTCGTCGGACAGGATGACCGCGAAGGGCTCGTGGCCGACGATCTCCTTGGCGACGAGGACCGCGTGCCCGAGACCGAGCTGCTCCTTCTGGCGGACGTAGGTGACCTGGGCGAGGTCCGAGATCCGCCGGATCTGGCGGAGCATCTCGATGTCGCCCTTCTCCTCGAGCAGCCGCTCCAGCTCGTAGGAGGTGTCGAAATGATCCTCGATCGCTCGCTTCTGGCTCGAGGTGACGATGATCACGTGCTCGATGCCCGAGGCGACGGCCTCCTCGACCGCGTACTGGATCACGGGCTTGTCGACGAGGGGCAGCATCTCCTTCGGCTGGGCCTTGGTCGCGGGGAGGAAGCGGGTCCCCCATCCGGCGGCGGGGAATACGGCCTTGCGAACGCGCATGAAACCTCGGTCCATCACGGGAAGAGCGGTCGGGCGAGGATACCATCGGGGTCCGGTTCGACCGTCCGGGGGCTCGGCCGCCGGTCCGGGCGCGAGGCGACCGGAGCGGCGGCGAAGGGTGATCGGCGGTCAGCCGATCCTGGTCGCGAACGCCCGGACCAGGCTGCTGAACCGTTCCGGCTCGTCGAGGTTCGTCAGGTGCGTGGCCCGCCGGATCAGGGCCCGGCGCGGGTCGGCGGCAACGTCCGCGAAGGCCCGCTCGCTCGTGCGGAAGAAGAGGTCGAACTCCCCGTTGATCAGGAGGCTCGGCCCGGGGTATGCCGCCAGCAGCGGCTTGAACCGCTCGCCGACGAGCGACCGCACCGCGACGGCGCCGCCCGCGAACGAGAACCCGGCGGCGAGAATCGGGTCGGCGATCGCCGGTGGGAACCGCCAGCCGAAGAACCAGCGGTTCACCCCGTCGAGGATCGGCTCGGGCATGGCGCCGAAGATCGCGGCCAGGCCGCGGTAGGCCAGGGACCGCAGCCCGACCGGCTCGGCGGTCGCGCCCGAGATCACCAGGCCGACGACGCGCTCCGGCCAGCTCGCCGCGACCGCCATCGCGACGTATCCGCCGAGCGACAGGCCGACGAGGATCGCCCGGCCGCCGTGCGCCTCGCGCTCGATGAGGTCGGCGACGCGTCCGGCAGCGGCGGCGACCGTGAACGGCACGTCCGACGCGGCGCCGTGACCGGGGAGGTCGGGGGTCAGGCAATGGAAGGCGTCGCCGAGGGTCGCCACCTGGGCGGCCCACTCGGCCCCGGTCAGGCGCGTCCCGTGCAGGAAGACGATCGTCGGGCGCGCGTCGTCGAGCGGTGCTGTCAGCTCGGCGGGGCGCTTCGATCGGGTCATCGTGACCCTCAGTCGTGGACCAATTTGCGTTCCACGGCGTACAGCGCCGCCTGGGTCCGGCTCTGGAGATCGAGCTTGCCGAGGATGTTGCTGACGTGCGTCCGGGCGGTGCGTTCGGTGATCCCGAGATCGGTCGCGATCTCCTTGTTGCTCCGGCCGTGGCCGACGAGGCTGAGAACCTCGAGCTCGCGCTCGGTCAGGCTCTCGACCGGTTGCTGCGCGACCCGCGTCCGGATCCCCTTGGCCAGGACCCGGGCGGCCGCCGGGTCGAGGTGGACCTCGTCGTGATACGCGGCCCGGATCGCCGCGGCGACATCGTCCGCGTCGGCGTCCTTGAGGATGAAGCCGCTCGCGCCCGATTCGAGGGCGGCCAGCACCTTGTCCTCCTCGATGAAGCTCGTCAGGGCGACGATCTGGACCCCGGGCTGGGCGGCCTTGATCCGACCGATCGCCCCGATCCCGTCGAGCCCGGGCATGACGATGTCCATGAGGACCACGTCGGGCACGAGCCGGGCCGACAACTCGACCCCGATCAACCCGTTCTCCGCCTCGCCGACGACCTCGATGTCGTCGAGCAGCTCGAGATAGCCCCGCAGCCCGCGCCGGACGACGCCGTGGTCGTCGACCAGCAGGACACGAATGCGTGCTGCCTCGCCCGTCTCAGGCATCGACTCCACCTCCCTTCCGATCATCGCATCCACCGATCGCTCGCCACCGTTGCCCATCGTGGCCGATCGGCGTCACGTGTGCTCGGCCAGCGGGACGAGGACAGGTTCCCGTCCATCGTTCGGGGAACCCCGCTGGAGCAGGAGCGCGGCGGCAAGGATCGCGGCGCCGCCGACGACCTGGATCGGCAGCAGGGCCTCCTGCAGCAGGAGAGCGGCGAGCGTCACCCCGACGAGCGGCTCGATCAGCATGAGGATCCCGGCCCGGGTCCCGCCGATCGCCCGGATCCCGACGAGGAAGAGGACCGACGGCAGGCCGGCCCCGAGAATCCCCGCCAGCAGGGCGAGACCGAGCGCCCGACCGTCGTGGAACGGGACATCGAGCGGATCGCCGAGGACGCCGGCCAGCGGGATCGTGGCGGCGGCGATCAACAGCAGCACCCAGGCCATCGCCTGCTCCGAGGACACAGCCGCGAACCGCCCGCGGCTCACCGTGACGAAGACGGTCTGGCTGGCCGCCGCGGCGAGCCCGAGCAGGACCCCGATGGGGTTGAATCCGACGCCGCCCCTGGCCGGATCCAGGCCGCCCAGGACGACGAGGACCATGCCACCCAGCGCCAGCCCGAGGGCGAGCAGGCGCGCGCCGTCGAGCCGCTCGTGACCGAGTGCGAACGCGACGACCGCGACCAGCGCGGGGTACGTGTAGAACGCGAGCAGGACGAGGGCGACGGTCGTCAGGTCGAACGCGACGAACGTCGAGATGTTGACGCCAAGTCCGGTGACCGCGATCAGCACGAGCCCGGCGAGGTCGCGCCGATGGAGGCCACGGGGATCGGCGACCGGGATCCCGCGCCGGGTCTGGGCGAGGATGATCGCGACGATCGCGAGCAGCCCGAATGTGGCCCGCCACGCGACGAACGCCATCGGCTCGAAGCCGGCTTCATAGGCAAGTCTGGCGATCGGCCCGAGCATGCCGAATCCGGTCGCCGCGAGGATCAGGGCAAGCGATCCGTACAGGAAGCGGCGATCGCGCATCGGGGAATGGTACGAGCCGCGGGTCCGGGGTCGGTTTCGGGAGGACCCGTGGCGTTCGGATCAGCCGGTCGCGTGATCGGTGGACGAAGCCGCGGCCGCCGTCGGCGCTCCGGATCCGCCCGGCAGGGCATTCCCGCCGGCGAGGTCATGCTCCGTCCGGCGGGCCCCGAGCCGGATCGCGGTGAAGGGAATCCGGATCTCGCGGAAGGTCTCGATCGAGACGAGGAAGCCGGCCAGCAGGAAGATGACGGCGAGGAACTTGCCGACCTGGAAGTAGTTCGTGACCCCGAACCGGTTCAGAGCGTCACCACCGCTCGCGAACAGGCCTCCGATCGCGATGAGGATCGTCGCCGGGACGCGGCTGTGGAGCCGGCCGGTGAACAGGGCCCGGACGGCGCCCGGCACCGAGGCGACGAAGTTGACGACGATCGCGACCGGCGAGATCAGCAGGTTGAAGAGGAACTGGTCGCCGGGGGCGGTCGGGTCGAGGGAGTAGCCGAGGACGCGCCGCTTGGGCATGAAGACGTAGGCCGAGAACAGGGCCCCGAGGACGAGGGCGAGCCCGCCGGTGATGTTGAGGAATGGCGTCAGCAACCGGATCGTTCCGGGCAAGAGGTCGCCGGTCGGCGCCCCGGTCGCCGGATCGAGCGCGTAGCCCGGCGCCGGGAGGCTGACGGTCAGCATCAGCACCAGCGACAGGATCGTCGCCCCGCCGACCGCTCCGGCGGCGAGCCGCGGCCAGCGCTCGTTCTGGAAATACGTCTCGATCGCGACGGCGGCCGCGAGGACGATCGCCCCGATGAGGTAGAGGATTGGCGCGGAGCCTGAGCCGGGGTAATGGAACTTGCGCTCGGTCAGGAGGGTGAAGACACCGGCCAGCAGGAGGCAGAACGCGAACGTGTACCCGAATCGGGTCCGGCCGAGGAGGAACGCCGTCCCGAGCCCGAGCCAGCCGGCCGTCCAGACCGCGCCGGCGAGGTACCACGTCCGGTAGAGCGCCTCGTTCCAGCCACTGGCCGCGCCGATCGCCTCGCAGCCCGACGCGACGCCGTAGAACAGCATCCCGACCGCCCAGATCAGCTGGAAGGTCTGGCGTCGCTCGCGCCACTGGTCGAGCAGGGCAACGGCGAAGACCAGGGCGAGGGCGGAAGTCGTGGCGGGGATCCAGGTTTCGGCCAACGTCAGGCCTCCGCGCGGTCGCGGATGACGCGGCGCGTGAACGGAACGCGGAAGTCGTGGAACACCTCGATCGAGACGAGGAACCCGAGGAACAGGAACAGGACCCCGAGCAATTCGCCGACGAAGAAGCCGCTGGTGTCCCCGAATCGGTTGGCGCCGCTGGTGATCGCCGGGATGAGGCCGCCGATCGCGATCAGGATCGTCGCGGGCACGCGGCTGTTGAGTCGACCGGTCAGCAGCGAGGCCACCGCCCGCGGAAGAGAGGCGACGAAATTGATCGAGATCGCGGCAGCCGCGACCAGCAGTCCGACGATGAACCCGGCCGCGCCTTTCTGATCCCGCTCGTAGCGGACCAGGCGTTGCTTCGGCATGAACATGTACGCGCTGTAGAGCGCCCCGAACACGAGCACGAACGCGCCGGTGATGTTGAAGAACGGGGTCAGCAGGCGGAGGTAGCCGGGGAACAGATCGCCGGTCGGGATGTGGGTCGCCCGGTCGACGATCCAGCCCGGCGCGGGCAGCGACGCCGTCAGGGCCATCAACGCGGACACGACGGAACCGCCCACGACGACCGCGCCGGCGACGTGCACCCACCGCTCGTCATGGCGGCGGGTCATGACCGCGACGACGACCGCCAGTCCGATTGCCACCCCGAGATACACGAACGGGGCGATACCGCTCGACGGATAGTCGTATTTCCGCCACGTCAGGAACGTGAAGAGCCCGGCCAGGCCGAGCGCCACCGCGAACGCATACCCGAACCGGGTCCGGCCGAGGAGGTAGACCGTGCCGAGACCCAGCCAGCCGGCGACCCAGACGGCGCCGATCAGGTACCAGGCTCGGTACAACGGCTCGCTCCAGCCGACGGCGCCACCGAGGAACTCGGTGCCAGCCGACAGGGCGTACCAGAGCATCCCGATCGCCCAGATCAGCTGGTAAGGCCGGCGGCGTGTCCGCCACTGATCGAGCAGGAATGCGCCAAAGACGAAGCTCAGGGTGGACGATGCGAACGGGAGCGCAACGTTCATGTCCATGTCAGGTCGAGACCTCCTGGTGGACCGCGACGAGCCGCAGCAGGAGGCGGTCGAGCAGGCCGGACGAGCTGTCGTAGATGGCCGCAAGCCGATCGGGATCGAGCGAGCGGTGGCGGGCGATGACGCCGAGCTCCGTCAGGAACGGGCGGCGGGCCGCGACGAAGAGCGACACCGCCTCGCCGAGTGGGATCCCGGCCGCGGCCAGCCGGCGGGCGAGGTCCTCGGTCAGGTGGACGGCGGTCGCGGCGGCATGATCGCGAGCGGCGTCGTCGGGCGCGTCGAGGTGGGCGAGCATCGCCGCAACGAGGGCGCGTCCACCGTCGCGGAACGCGTCGCGATCGACCGCCGGGATGGCGTCGCGGACATCGCCGACATCGGACGTCGACAGATAGCCGCGTCGATAGGCCCGCGCGAGGCGGTCCTCGGTCGCGCCCAGGCTGGCCAGCTTGACGGTGGCGTCGTGGCGGCGTGCCTGGAGGATGCGCTCGACTGTCGCCCGGTGGAACCGGCGGTGGCCGCCGGCCGTGGTGAACGCCTCGATTCGCCCTTCGTCGGCCCAGCGCCGGAGGGTGTCGGGGTCGACGCCGAGAAGCCGGCTGGCAGGCCCGAGCGAGAGCGGCGGGTCGGAGACGGAGCGCACGGAACGGACGGAGCGGATGGCGGCAGGCACGGCGATGCGCGTCCTCTGGACAGAATGTGGGCAAATCTGGGTCGGTCGATCAGACCGTCGAGGCGCATGATCGCAGCCGTTCATTCGGGCGTCAACCTCGGGCCGATGGCGTCGCGGCGCTCCGCCTCGGACCTCGGTGGGTCGGCCGCAGGTTCGTTCTCGCAGACGCGGTCCAGGGTCAGGCGGGGATCAGCTCGTGGTCGTCGCGATGGATCCCGTCGCACAGGCCCCAGCGAACGGATGCGCCGTCCGGGCCGGGCACCGGGATCGGCCGCATGATCTCGCGGACCCGACCCTTCCGGCAGAAGAGGAAGTCCCGCGAGGCCATCCAGCGCCGGACGCAGGCATCGTCGGAATGAAACTCGAACGGGCCGGGGTTGATCGCCGACGTGTCCGTCCAGGGGGCGGCGACCTCGGTCGTCACGATGTCCAGGAGGTTGACCCGCCAGGGCGTGCCCTCGATCACCTCCAGGCAGCCGTCGCAGCGGCGGGCGACGTTGTCCTGGACGACGGTCGGGATCCGGATCCCCATGATGTCCATCGCGGCGATGGTAGCAGGCAGCGTTCCGGCCGACGGCCTCGGTCAGGCCGGCGACCGGGCCGCCGACGGGTCAGCTTTCGGCGCCGTTGCTGATCAGCTTCATCATCTCGGTGACGAGGGGTCCGATCGGGATGGCGATCGACGACGCCGGAGCGTCGAGCGACACCGATCCGTCCGGGTCGCGCACCGTCACGCTCACGTCGCCGAACTGCGACGCATCCGTCGTCGATGCCAGGTGCGCGCTGGACTCGACGATCCGGTGCGTGGTCGGGTCCATCCACAGGTCGCCCGTGAACGAGAGCGCCTTGACCATCGCCGCTGTCTGGGCGGCCTGGGCGCCGCCACCGGCGCCGGCGAGGAACGAGGGGTTCGTCGCGAGCTTGGCCATGTCGACCGCGACCTTGAGGTGCTGGAGGTCCGCGCCGTTGCGCTTCTCGGTCCCGACGATCGTCAGGGTGATCCCCGCGGCCTCCAGCGAGGCCTTGGTCGCCGCGTTTTCGTCAGAGGACGGGACGACGCTTGGCATCGCACCGCTGCCGGAGATGGCGGCGAGGGCGGCGAGCTCATCCTTCGTTCCGAGCTTGAGCCAGCCCGTCAGGTCGCCGGCCGGGAGCTTCCCGGCCGGGCCGAGGACCAGCTTCAGCACCGGCTTGAACATCGCGCTCCGGGCGTACAGCGCGTCGCCCGCGTAGACCATGTCGAATTCGATCGAATCGCCGTCGATGCCCAGCTGGAGCAACGCCGAGTCGGGAATGCCCAGATCGGACACGGGCAGCGAGATGTGGACTGCTCCCTTGCCGCCGGCGGCGTCGATCACGATCGCGATGTCCGCCGGATCGAGGGTGACCGTCTTGCCGGCCGCGGTGACGGTCAGGCCGACGTTGACCTGGATCGGATTCCAGGTCGTCTTCATCGAGGTCGTCAGCTGCTGGTACGCGTCCGGGGGTGCTGCCGCGCCGGCGCAACCGGCGGTCAGCACGACCGCGGCGATGACGAGCGATACAAGCGGGGCGAGGCGTTTGCGCACGTCGTAGGCCCTCGTTGCGGACTGCCGGCCCGGCGCGATCGCGACCGGGTCGGCGACACCATACCGCGCGGGGCAACGCGCGCCATCAGGGCCGATCGGCAGGTCGCAGGCTGACGGGTAGCGCCAAGCGTAGCCCACCCGGCATCCCTCGTTGTGGAGCGCCAGAGTCGCGTAGCCGACGCTCGGGCCGTCTCGGAGGGCAAGAGCGTGACGTCGTTCAGCGGTCGACGCAGCGCTGGTGCCCCCGACACGACGCGCACATTGTGGCCGGCGTCGTCGCTGGAGCCTGTGCTCGCCCCGCATCCGAGACGCGACTCCCAGACGGTCCGGCGCCCTCGAACTAGTGGAACTCCCCACCGAGCGCTTGCAGCGCCGGCAGGGCCGCGCCTCCAGCGACGCGCCGGCCTACGGTTTCCAGTAGCCCGCGGCCCAGCTCACCGAGGCGAGCTTCGTCTGTCCCGCGAGCGACGGGTGGAAGTAGTCCCGGGTCGAGATGTCGCTCGCGCTGAAGGTGACGTTGAACACGGCATTGCCGTCGAAGCGGCATTGGACATGTGCGGCGCAGACCTTGGCGAGGGCCGTGTTGAAGTCGACTTCGCGCCGCAGGACGCGAGCCCGCCGGCGCACGTCGGCCTTGGCGGTCGAGAGCGGGTTGGCGAGCATGGACTGGCATACGCCGAAGGGCCCCCACACGAATCGCGCGATGCCGTTGTTTTTGAGGGTGGACCACAGGTTGTACACGTTCGGGATGCTGACGACGTACACGAGCGTCGTCGGGGAGGCGGCCGTGATCGTCGCCATCGCGGTCGTGAACTGGGCGGTGAAATCGGCCACCGAGGTCATCTGCGCCTCGGTCGGTTGGCAGACATCGTTGCCGCCCATGAGGACGGTGACGTAGCCGACATGCTGCCCGGCGACCATCGTCAGCTGGCCGTTAAGGTCGACCATCCGGGCACCGCTCTTGGCGTCGTTGAA
>DATAIW010000031.1:0-1691 GCA_036262455.1 Candidatus Limnocylindrales bacterium
CCCATCGAGCCGCTCGCGTGTCGGCAGGCCCGGACCGGCCGCTCGTGCTCTACCAGGGCGGCTTCAGCGTCGACCGCGGCATCGAGGAGCTCGTCGCCGCCCTCGAGACTCCGGCCCTCGCCGGGACCGATGTCGTCGCCGTCTTCATCGGTTACGGCCGGCTGCGGACGTGGCTCGACGAGCAGGCGGCGCGCCTCCCCGGGCGGATCGCGGTCGTGGATGCGATCCCGCCCGGGGACCTGCAGGAATACACCGTCGATGCCGACGTCGGGTTCGTCGGCCAGCCGCCGCGGACCCTCAACCAGCGGCTGAACCTCGCCAACAAGCTGTTCGAGTATCTCCAGGCGGGCGTGCCCGTGATCGTCGCCGAGGGCACGGCCCACTGCCGGCTCGTCCGACAGCTCGAGGTCGGGCACTGCGTCGAGGTCGACGACCCGTCGACGATCGCGCGGGCCGTCGTGGAGCTGATCGGGGCCGCGCCGGACGAGCGTGAGCGGCTGCGTCTCCACGCGCGGACCGTGGCGCTCGAGCAGTACACCTGGGAGGTCCAGGGCGTGAACGTGATCGAGCTGTACCGAGGGCTCGGCCGATGAGCCGGACCGCGGCGGACAGCGGGCCCGCAGGCGGTCGGGCCGATCGGATCGCCATCGTGACCCACAGCGTGTTCGAAGAGGACCCCCGGATCCGGCGCGAGGCCGAGGCGCTCGTCGGCGCCGGCTGGCAGGTCGACATCTTCGCCCTCCGCGGGCCCGGCGACCCCGCGGCCGAGGCCCTGGGGATCCGGACGGTCCCGATCGACGTCGGCCGCCACCAGGGGGCCGGGCTCCTCACCTACCTGATCGAATATTCGTCGTTCCTTGTCCGTGCCGGTTGGGCGCTCGCCCGGGCCCATCGTCGGCGGCGCTACCGCGTGGTCCAGGTGGCGGCTCCGCCGGACCCGCTCGTCTTCGCGGCCCTTCCGCTCCGCCTGATCGGGGTGCCGATCGTCCTCGATCTCCACGAGGCGACCCCGGAGTTCTTCAAGAGCCGCTTCCCGCGGGCCTCGAACCCGCTGTCCGACCGCCTGCTCCACCTCGCCGAACGCGTCTCGATCGGGCTCGCGAGGGTCGTCATCTCGGTCAACCAGGCCCGCCACGCCCGGCTGCTGGCCCTCGGCTACCGGCCGGACAAGCTGCGGGTGGTGACGAACGGGCCGTCGCTGGGGCGGTTCCGGCCCGAGGCGCACCCGGTCCGCCCGTTCATGGCCGACGGCACGCTCCGGATCGTCTACACGGGCGCGGTGACGCCGCTGTACGAGCTCGACATGGTCGTCCGCGCCATCGGCCGGATCCGCGACGAGCGACCCGACCTGCCGGTCACCTTCGAGATCTACGGTCGCGGCGACGCCGAGCCCGGGCTGACCGAGCTCGCCGCCGGGCTCGGGATCGCCGACCGCATCGTCTTCCACGGCCGGATCCCGCTCGAGGACGTGGCGGCCGCGTTGGCGGCCGTCGACATCGGCGTCTCGCCGATCCGGCGCGACCCGTTCACCGAGATCAGCATGCCGACCAAGGCCCTCGAATACGCGGTCATGGACAAGCCCGTGGTGGCCGCGGACCTGCCGGCGGCGCGCCAGCATTTCGACGGTCCGATGCTGTCCTGGTACGAGCCGGGCGACGCGGCGAGCCTGGCCGCGGCGCCCGGCTCGTACC
>DATAIW010000032.1:0-5686 GCA_036262455.1 Candidatus Limnocylindrales bacterium
GCGCCGACGCCCGGGACGACGAGCGCGTCGGCGCCGGCCAGACCGGTCGGGTCGCGAGCGACGACGACCTCGGCTCCGACACGGGTCAGGGCCTGGTCGATGCTGACGAGGTTGCCGGCGCCGTAGTCGACGACGGCGAACCGCGGCCGTCGGGTCACGTCGAGCTCCTCGGTCACGTCGAGCCCTTCGTCGCGGCGATCCCGGTCCGGCGCGGTTCCGGCTCGGTGGCGGCGCGCAGCGCGCGGCCGAGCGCCTTGAACGCGGCCTCGGCGAGGTGATGGTCATTGCGGCCCGTGCCTCGGACGTGGAGGGTCGCCCCGGCCGTCCGGGCGAAGGCCTCGAGCGCGTGCTCGACAAGCTGGAGGGTCAGACCGCCCGCCCGCTCGCCGCGGAACGGCAGGTCGACGACCGCGTACGGCCGCCCACCGACATCGATGATCGCCGTAGCGACCGCCTCGTCCATCGGCACGCTCGCGTCGCCGAAGCGGACGATCCCGGCGCGATCGCCGAGAGCTTCCGCGATGGCGGAACCCAGCACGAGCGCGACGTCCTCGACCGTGTGATGGTCGTCGACCTCGAGGTCGCCGGTCGCCCGGATCTCGAGATCGAGCAGGCCGTGATGGGCCAGCGATCCGAGGAGGTGGTCGTAGAAGCCGACCCCGGTCCGGATGTCGGCCGTGCCCGAACCGTCGAGGTCGACCGTGACCCGGACGTCGGTCTCGCGGGTGACGCGCCGGACCGTGACCCGGCGACCCTCGCGGGCCACGACCTCGAGGGATCCGAGCGGGGTCGTCATCGGGTCGTGCCTGCTCCCTCGATCTCGCCGGCGGCGGCGATCAAGCGGTCGTTGCCGGCGCGGTCGCGGATCGTCAACCGCAGGCAGTGGGCGAGCGGATGGCCGGCGCCGAACGTCCGGGGCACGAGCCCCCGGCCGAGGAGTCCGGTCGCTGTGGCTGCCGCACGATCGGTCGTGCCGAAGTCGACGAGGAGGAAGTTCGTGACGGTCGGTCCGACGGCCCACCCGGCATCGCGCAGGGCGCCGGAGAGGCGGTCGCGCTCGGCGTCGACCCGTTCGACATTCGCCCGCATCCCGCGCGGGTCGGCGAGCGCCTCGGTGACGACCGTGACGCTGATCGTGGAGACGGAGCCCGGCGGCCGGTAGGGCGCGATCCTGGCGATCGTCTCGGGCCGGGCAATGGCGAACCCGACCCGGAGGCCGGCCAGCGCATAGGCCTTGCTCGCCGTGCGGACGACGACGAGGTTGGGATGGTCGAGCCGGAGGTCGAGCAGGGAGGCTCCGACGAACTCCGCGTAGGCCTCGTCGAGCACCACGATCGCCGGCGCTCGGCCGGCGCGTTGCGCATCGGCGGCGATCCCGTCGAGGAGCGTCGCGATCGCGCCTGCGGGCTCGGGGAGCCCGGTCGGGTTGTTCGGGCTGCACAGCCAGACGAGCTCCGCGTCGACGGCGGCCTCGCGGGTCGGGCCGGGATCGACGGCGTAGCCCGCGCCGGCACCGAGTCGCGGGACGAGGACGGCGGTTGCGCCCCGCTGCTCGGTCACGATCCGGTACATCGCATACGTCGGCGCCGGCACGACCGCGAGGCTGCCCGGCGCCAGGAATGCCTTGCCGGCGAGGTCGAGGATCTCGTCCGCACCGGCACCGACCAGCAGCTCATCGGTGCCGACGCCATAGACGCCGGCCGCGGTCTCGACCAGGCGACGATAGTCGGACGGCGGGTACTCGGACAGGGGTGCATCGAACGTGCCCGCGGCCAGGATTCCGGCCACGAAGTCGGGCGGCGCCGGCGACGTGTTCAGGTCGAACCGCAGGATCTGCTCGATCGGGATGCCATAGCGAGCTGCAACCTCTGCGTCGGTTGCCTCCCAGCTGTAGCTCGCGGGGTGGGTCGGCATGCCGAAGGTCACCGCCGTCACCGGGGACGGGCTCATCGGTCGACTCCGGTGGCGGCGTCGGAGCGGTCGCGGAAGCGCGCCTCGACGGCGTTGCGGTGGGCGGTCAGGCCTTCGGCTGTGGCAAGGCGGCCGACCGTCTCGCGGATGGCGGCAAGGCCGCGCTCGTCGACGCGCTGGATCTGCGTCCAGCGACCGAACGCCTCGACCGCCAGCGGGTCGGCGGATCGGGCAAGGCCGCCCGTCGGAAGGACGTGGTTCGCCCCGGTCGCGTAGTCGCCGGCGGATTCGGGCGCCCACGGCCCGACGAAGATCGAACCGGCGTGGCGGATCCGGGCGGCCGCGGCGTCGGGGTCGCGGACATCGATCGAGAGATGCTCGGGCGCGTAGGCGTCCACGAAGGCGATCGCCGCGTCGAGATCCGGGGCCAGGGCGATCCTGCCGTGGCTGGCGAGGGCGCGGGCAAGGATGTCGCGACGCTCGAGGCGGGGAAGGAGGGCGGCGACCTCGCGCTCGACGGCGTCGGCGACGGCGAGGCTGGTCGTGACGAGGATCGCGGGCGAGTCGGGACCGTGTTCGGCCTGGGTGACGAGATCGGCGGCGACGAGGACGGGATCGGCGGTGTCGTCGGCGAGGACCATCCCCTCGGACGGCCCCGCCGGCAGGTCGATCCCGACGGCCCCGGCGACCTCGAGCTTGGCCGCCGTGACCCACGCGTTGCCGGGTCCGACGATCCGGTCGACCGCGGCCAGGGGCGGCGTCGTGTCCCGCAGGCCGAACGCCAGGGCGCCGATCGCCTGGGCGCCGCCCGCGACGAGCAGGGTGTCGACGTCCAGCAGGCCGGCGACCCCGAGGAGGACAGGGTGGACGGCGCCCGAGGCGTCGGCAGGGGAGGCGACGACGATCCCCGCGACCCCGGCGACCCGCGCGGGCACGACCGTCATGATCAGCGACGACGGGTACGGCGCGGAGCCGCCCGGGACATAGCAGCCGACCCGGTCGAGCGGCAGCCAGCGCCGCTCGATCTCGATCCCCGGGACGATCCCGGTCCTTGTCGTCGCGGGTCGCTGGGTCGCTGCGAATTTCGCCACGTGCTCGATCGCCTGGTCGAGGGCCCGCCGATCCGGGGCAGCGAGGCGGTCCCGCGCGGCGCGCAGCTCGCCCCGATCGATGACGAGGCGGCCATCGGCCAGCGCGCCGCCGAACCGCGCGCCGGCCTCGACGACGGCGGCGCCAGCACGGGTCCGGACGTCGGCCAGGATCGACCGGGCGCCGCTCCGGACCGCGTCATCGGGAACGGCGCCGCGGCGGCACAGCGCTGCCCGTTCGCGGATGTCCGCCGCAGCCGTCGAGGACAGGTCGAGACGGCGCAGACGAACGGTGGCGGCGAGAGGATCGAGCGAGGCGGACGTCGTCACGGAACGATCTTCTCGATCGGCAGGACGAGAATCCCCGACGCTCCCGCCGCCTTCAGGCGGGGCAACAGGCTCCAGACATCGTCGGCCCCGACGACGGCGTGAATCGCAATCATCCCTGCGTGGGCCAGCGGGATGACCGACGGCGACTCGAGGCCGGGCAGGAGCGCCTCGAGATCGCGCAGCCGGACGGCCGGCGCGTTCATCATCAGGTACTTCCGACCGCGGGCGGCGATGACCGCACTGAGCATCGTGTCGATGGCGTCGATCTGGGTCGCACGCTGGACGACGGCCGTGGGGTTGGCGACGAGGATCGCCTCGGAGGCGAGCACGTCGGCGATCGGCCGGAGGCCGTTCATCACCAGGGTCGAGCCGGTCGAGACGAGATCGACGATGGCCTCGGCCAGCCCGAGCCGCGGCGCAACCTCGACGGCACCCGAGATGGGGATGACGTCGACGGCGATGCCGGCGGCGGCGAAGAACCGACGGGCGGTGTTCGGATGGGCGGTCGCGACGCGCAGTCCGGCGAGGTCGTCGAGCTCGCGCAGGGCGCTGTCGGCGGGGACCGCGGCCGCCAGGCGGCACTGGCCGTAGCCGAGCGACCGGAGTCGCGGGAGCTCGGCACCGGTCTCGGCCAGGAGGTCCTCGCCGGTGACCCCGAGGTCGGCCACGCCGTCACCGACGAACTCGATGACGTCGTTGGTCCGGACGAACAGGATGTCGAGGTCGAAATTGCGGACCCGTGCGACGAGGCTCCGTTCGTGCTCCTCGAACACGAGGCCGGCGTCACGCAGCAGTTCGACGGTCGGTTCGACGAGTCGTCCCTTGTTCGGGATGGCCAGCCGGAGTCGCTCGCGTCCTTCGAGGGCACTCACCGTTCGGCCCGGGTGGGGTAGGGGATCCCCTCCTCGCGAGCCGCCGCGAGGCGCTCGAGGGCCGCGCGATAGCCCCCCTCGCCGTGGTTGAGCCAGGAGGCGATCCGGGTGATCGTCGCGGTGCTGGCACCGGTCTCCCGCGAGATCGCGGCGTAGTGCTCGCCGGCATCGAGGCGGCGGACGACCGCCCAGCGCTGGGCGAGGTCGCGGAGCTCGCCGAGGGTGCACAGGTCGCGCAGGAACGACGCGGCCTCGTCAGCAGTCTCGAGGCGGAGCACGGCGGAGATCAACTCGTCGACGTCGGAGGAACGCCAGTCATCCATCGGTTCGCCGGGTCCTTCCGGGCCGGACGCCCGTGTGGCTGATTGGCTCGCACCGTTTTAGCATGCTACCATGCTAGCGTGTCATCACAGTTCCCGTCAACGTTCACCATCCTTCCGGCGATCGACCTCCGCGGCGGTCGGGTCGTCCGCCTGAAACAGGGAGATTTCGCTCGGGAGCAGGTCTACGCGGACGATCCGTTGGCGGTGGCGCGTGAGTTCGCTGCCGCCGGTGCGGGGTGGATCCATATTGTCGACCTGGACGGAGCCAGGGCGGGGGAGCGCCGCGAGACGTCCGTCATCAGCGCACTCGTCGCCCTGTTGCGCGGCCTCGGTTCGCGGGTCCAGGTCGCCGGAGGCCTGCGGACGGCACAGGCGGTCGCCGACGTCCTCGAGGCCGGCACCGAACGGGTCGTGATCGGCACGGCCGCGCTGCGCGACCCGGCGTTCGTCGAGGCGGCCTGCGCGCGCCACGGTCCGCCACGGATCGCGGTCGCCCTCGACGTCCGCGATGGCGATGCAATCGGCGATGGCTGGGTTGCGGGCGCCGCGGGCGTCCCGGTTGTTGACGCGCTGTCGCGCCTGGCGGCGGTCGGTGTCACGACGTTCGCGGTCACCGCCATCGAGCGCGACGGTCTGCTCGATGGACCGGACCTCGCCCTGCTCGAGCGCTGTGTCCGTTCGACCGACGCTGCGGTCCTTGCCTCGGGCGGGATCCGATCCGTCGACGATCTCGAGGCCGTCGGGCGCATCGGCTGCAGCGGAGCCATCGTGGGCCGGGCCATCTACGACGGGAGCCTCGATCTCGCCGCGGCCATCAGCGCGATCGGCGCAACGGCGATCTGAGCCGGGCGGAGGGCGGGCGACGCGATTGCCCGGTCGTGCGGGCCCCACCGTACCCGTTCAGCGGGATCGGGCACGCCCGGACGGATCAGTGCCCGCCGTGCGCGCCTGTGGCCTCAGCTCCCTTGCGATGCGCGTCGATCACCTTCTCGGCGACGTGGCCGGGGACTTCCTCGTAGTGGTCGACCACCGCCGTGAACGTGCCCCGGCCGTGGGTCAGCGAGCGCAGCTCCGTCGCGTAGGAAAAGAGCTCCGACTGCGGGACCTGGGCCGACACGACCTGCTGGCCGTCACCGAGCGTGTCCATCCCGAGGACCCGGCC
>DATAIW010000033.1:0-8673 GCA_036262455.1 Candidatus Limnocylindrales bacterium
CGCGGACCGGGCGGCTCGGCGAGGCCCGATCTCAGGCCGCGGCACGTCGTTCGTCGATCAGGCGACGGGCGGTCTCGGCAGCCACACCGGCGTCACGACAGTAGGCGTCGGCGCCGACGGCCAGCCCGAACTCCTCGTTGAGAGGCGCGCCGCCGACGAGGACGATGTAGTCGTCGCGCATCCCGCGATCCTTGAGGGTCTGGATCACGACCTTCATGTACGGCATGGTCGTCGTCAGGAGGGCGCTCATCCCGAGGATGTCGGGCTTGTGCAGCTCGAGGGCGGCGATGAACTTCTCGGCGTCGGTGTTGATCCCGAGGTCCACGACCTCGAAGCCGGCACCCTCGAGCATCATCCCGACGAGGTTCTTGCCGATGTCGTGGATGTCGCCCTTGACCGTCCCGATGACGACCTTGCCGACCGGCTCGGCGCCTGTCTCGGCGAGGAGGGGCCGCAGGATCGCCATCCCGGCCTTCATCGCGTTGGCCGCGAGCAGGACCTCGGGAACGAACAGGATCCCATCGCGGAAGTCGATGCCGACGATCTTCATCCCGGCGACGAGCGCGTCATCGAGAACCCTGGTGGCGGCGAAGCCGCGGCCGAGGAGGAGGTTCGTGCCCTCGATGATCTCGTCGCGCATGCCGTCGTACAGGTCGTTGTGCATCTGCTCGACGAGCTCGTCGTCGCTCAGCGCGGATAGGTCGATCTCTTCGTAGTCGGCCACGCCGGTGCTCCCTGACCGCCGGCTCCGCCCGCCGACTGAGGACCGCCATCATCTCACGTTGCGGGTTCCACATTGTGGAACGGTGCCGTATGATGGAACGCGGAACCAGAATCTAGCCGACGGGGAAGCGCGTGTCCAGAGTCCAGTCGATCGAACGTGCCTTCGCGGTGCTCGGGGCGTTGACCGCTGGCCCCATCGGGGTCACCGAGGTCGCCGACCGTGTCTCCCTGCCGAAATCGACGGCCGCCCGGATGCTGGTCTCGCTGGCGCGGGAAGGTGCCGTCGAGCAGATCCCGGGCGACACGCGCTATCGGCTCGGACCGCGGATCGAGAGCCTTGCCACGGGTCTGGTCGCGACCCGCAGCGTCGTCGCGATCGCCCGGCCGCACCTGGCCGAACTCGCAGCGTCGATCGGCGAGGCCGCCGGGCTGTCGATCCCCGAGGGCGACACGATGCACTACGTCGAACAGGTCGACAGCGACCATCCGGTCGGCGTCCGCGACTGGACCGGCTCGCGGATCGCGATGCATGCCGTGTCGTCGGGGCTGGCGGTCCTCGCCCTGTGGCCGCGCGCGCGGATCGAGGCCTACCTGGGCAGGCCGATGGAGCGATTCACCGACCGGACGATGACCGACCCGGTGGAGCTCCGGACCCGCCTGCAGCGGATCCAGCTCGACGGTCGTGCCTGGACCAACGGTGAGTACGCCGAGGGAATCGCATCGGTGGCCGCCGCGATCGCCGACGACAGTGGTGAGGTCGTCGCGGCCGTCCACGTCCACGGTCCGTCGTACCGGTTCCCGCCACCGGGTCGCGAAGAGGCGCTCGGCCTGCTCGTCGCCACGACCGCGACGCGGATCGCGCGAACGCTCCGCCAGAGCGCCGGCTGAGACAACACCGGACCGGATCGCCGGGGGCCGGCTCTCGCCGACGCCGCCCAACGTCGGGAGGCGTCGATCTGGCAGGCCGGTGGGTGAAGGGACCCCCTGAGGCGGCTCTCGCCGGGCTGACGAAGCCGCGACGTCGCCCAGACCCTGAAGGTTTCGATACGCAGTGTCTAGTATCACAATTGCTGGTAGCCTGTCGTGGTGAAGACACGTCCCGCCGCTCCCAGCACGTCGCCGGTTGAGGCAGGCGACGTCTCGTCCGGTCCGGATCGGGCCGGCCGGCGCGCGTCGCGCCCGCGGCCGACCGCCGAATCGCCCAGCCGGATCGCGCGACCGGTCGGCCGTCCCCGCAGCGGAACCGCCGACCGGGCGATCCTCGATGCCGCGATGGCTCTCCTCTCCGAGGTCGGCCTTGCCGGCCTGACGATGAGCGCCGTCGTCAGCCGGTCGCAGGTCGCCAGGGCGACGGTCTATCGCCGCTATCCGACGCGGGAGGCGCTCCTGTCCGCCGCTCTCGCCCAGGTCAAGGGCCGCGAGCCGTTCGAGCTGTCCGGCGACATCGCAGCCGATATCGAAACGGGGGCGGCGTGGGCAGCCGCCGTCCTCGCCGAGGCGCCGTTCCAGCGGTTCCTGCCCCTGTTCGTGACGGAGTCCCTGCGCGGACCGGCGGCCGCACGCAGCCTGATCGCCCGGGTCGCCCCGAACCACGGGGGCATCGCCCAGGAGTACGGCGAGGCTGCCGCCGGCGCCGGGCTGCGAACGGACATCGATCCGGCCCTCGTCGCCGACATCGTCCAGGGAACGATGATGATGCGGTTGCTGAGCACCGGCGTGCCGCCCGACGCGACGGCGGTCCAGCAGCTCGTCGAGGTCCTCCTTCGCGGCCTGCGCGAGCCCGCGGCCGACTGAGGGGCCGACGCCCCTCGCGAGGGATCCACGTCCGGGCGGTCAGCCTCGCGGCGGCTCCTCGAGCGGCGACGCTCCGTGTCGATAGAACGGCGTCGCCTGCGCCGGCAGCGGCGTGTTGCCCGCGATCAGGTCTGCCGCCTTCTCGGCAAGCATCATCACCGGCGCGTAGATGTTGCCGTTCGTGACGTACGGCATCGTGCTCGCGTCGACCGCCCGCAGGCCGACGAGGCCGTGGACGCCCATCGTCAACGGGTCCACGACGGATTCGCGATCGACCCCCATCCGCGCCGTGCAGGACGGATGGAGCGCGGTCTCCGCATCCCTGGCGACCCAGGCGAGGATCTCCTCGTCGGTCTCGACGCCGGCGCCCGGTGACAGCTCGCCGGTCGAGTACGGCGCGAATGCGGGCTGGCCCAGGATCCGACGTGCCGTGCGGATCGCCTCGACCCATTCGCGGCGGTCCTGGGCGGTCGACAGGTAGTTGAACCGGAGCGCCGGATGGCGGTGCGGGTCGGTCGACGTGATCTTCACGCTGCCGCGGGCATCGGAGTACATCGGCCCGACGTGGACCTGGTAGCCGTGCTTGCTCGGGGCGGGCGTCCCGTCGTAGCGAATCGCGAGCGGCAGGAAGTGGAACATCAGGTTCGGGTAGGCGACATCGTCGTTGGAGCGGACGAAGCCGCCGGCCTCGAAGTGGTTCGTCGCGCCGGGTCCGCTGCGCAGGAACAGCCACTGGGCGCCGATGAACGGCCGCCGCCACTTCTGCGTCGCGGACGGTTGCTCCGAGACCGGCTGGCTGGAGCCGTGCTGGATGTAGACCTCGAGGTGGTCCTGGAGGTGCTCGCCGACTCCCGGCACGTCGGCGACGACGGGGATCCCGAGCCGTTCGAGCTCCGCGCCGCCGCCGACACCGGACAGCTGCAGCAGCTGGGGCGTGTTGAAGGCGCCGCCACAGAGGATGACCTCGCCTGCCCGGATCGTCTCGGTCGCGCCGCCGTGTCGCTCGATCTCGACCCCGACCGCGCGCCGCGCGTCGACACGGATCCGGGTCACCAGGGTCGACGTCCGGACCTTCAAGTTCGTCCGCCGACCCATGACCGGGTGGAGATAAGCCCGCGCCGCACTGATCCGCCGGCCTCGCCGGATGTTCCGGTCGAACGGTGCGATGCCCTCCTGGCGGTAGCCGTTGACGTCGCTCGTGAGCGGGTATCCGGCCTCCTGGGCCGCCTCGAACCACGCCCGGAAGAGCGGGCTGGTCGCCGGGCCGCGTTCCAGGCCGAGCGGGCCGCCGTGGCCGCGCCACGGGTCGTCGGCGGCTGCGGCGGTGCAGTCCTCCATCCGCCGGAAATAGGGCAGGCAGTGGGCGTAGTCCCAGGTCTCCATGCCCGGGTCCGCCGCCCAGCGCTCGTAGTCGAGCGGGTTGCCGCGCTGGAAGATCATCCCGTTGATCGAGCTCGAGCCGCCGAGGATCCTGCCCCGCGCGTGGGACACCCGGCGGCCGCCCATGAACGGCTCGGGCTCCGATTCGTACATCCAGTCGTAGAAACGGCTGCCGATGGGAAAGGTCAGCGCAGCCGGCATGTGGATGAAGGCATCGACGCGCCAGTCGCGCCGTCCGGCTTCGAGGACCAGGACGCGGGTCGCTGGGTCCGCGCTCAAGCGGTTGGCAAGGACACTGCCCGCGCTCCCGCCGCCGACGATCACGTAATCCCAGATTCGGTCGGTCATCGGCGCCGATCCTAGCAGCGTGATGGGCTCGAACGGCCAGGGCGGCTGTCAGGAACGGCGGCTCGTCGGGCTGACGGTGACGATGTCCTCGCTGGAGCCGTCGCCGCGGACGATGTCGACCGGGCATTCGGCCTGGCCGGCGACCGTCGCCGAGACGCTGCCGATGATCGCCCGGCCGAGGCGTCCGCGGCCGTGCGACCCCACGACGATGCGCGACGCGCCCTCGGCGGTGGCCGCCTCGACGACGCAGGTCGCCGGATCGCCGTCCCAGATGAGGAGCTGCGGCTCAACACCGGCCGAGCGGACGCGCTCCATGAGGGCGGCTGCGTCGACCTGACGAGCGGCGCGCGCCTGGTCGACACGCTGCGAGAACCGTCCACCCGGCAGGCGGAGACGACCCGGATCGATCCCGTGGACGATCAGCAGCGGGACGCCGGCTCGCTTGGCCAGGCGGATCGCGACCCGCTCTGCGGCGGACGAGACCGACCCGAATTCGGTGCCCAGGACGATCGGACCCGGCGCCAGGGAATGCATGTGCTCGGGGGTGGCCGTCTCGGCCCCTTGCTGGGTCATGGCGGCCAGAGTGGTCGTCGCGGGGCACACCAGACAGGTGCCGTGTGGCCCGCGACCCGGGGTCCGGTGGTCACGAACGGCCGGGAAGGCGTTACGCTCGCGCCATGTCAGATGTCCTGGACTCGTCCTCGATCCGGACGCCCGCGGCGAGCGAATTCGGCGAATTGCTCCCGGGCGCCCCCGCGCTCGCGGCGGTCGACGAGGCGGCGCGTGCCATCTCGAGCGTCCTCGGGATCGAGGAGGTCCTCCAGCTGATCGTGGACCGGGTCCGCGACCTCGTCGACGCCCGCTATGCCGCCCTCGGGATCGCCGGTGTCGACGGGCGGATCGAGCGCTTCATCACCGCCGGCGTCGACCCGCACGAGCGGCTGGCGATCGGGGCGTTGCCGAGCGGACGCGGACTCCTCGGCCTGATCATCCGCGAGGGTCAGTCGTTCCGGATCCCGTCGATCGCCGATCATCCCGACTCCGTGGGATTCCCGCGCAACCACCCTCAGATGACGTCGTTCCTCGGCGTGCCGGTGATGGCCCACGGTTCGTCGGTCGGCAACCTCTACCTCACCGACAAGCGCGAGGCCGCCGAGTTCTCTCTCGGCGACCTGCGCCTCGTCGAGCTGTTCGCCAGCCATGCCGGCATCGCGATCGACAACGCCCGCCTCCATGCCCAGGCCGGGCGCCTGGCCGTCGCGGAGGAGCGCGACCGGATCGGCCGCGACCTGCATGACGGCATCATCCAGTCGCTCTACGCGGTCGGGCTCTCCCTCGAGGACGTCCCGGACCTCATGGCCGAGGCACCCGACGAAGCGTCCGAGCGGGTCGATATCGCGATCGAGTCGATCAATCTCGCGATCCGCGACATCCGCAACTTCATCTACGGGCTGCGTCCGGAGGCCGTCGACGGAACGCAGGTCATCGCCGGCCTGGCTGCCCTCGCGGAGGAGGTCCGCCACGGCGGTCTCGTCGACGTGGTCGCCGACCTCGACGGCTCCGACGACCCCGGCCTCGACGCGGATGCGGGCGCCGAGCTCCTGAATCTCGTCCGCGAGGCGCTCAGCAACGCGGTCCGCCACGGGCATGCGGTGCAGATCTCGATCGGCATGTCGACGAACGACGTGGCGAGCATGCTCGAGATCGCTGATGATGGCGTCGGCTTCGACCCGGCGCAGGTCGTCGGGGCAGGGCATCATGGTCTCGCCAACATGCGTGCCCGCGCAGCGGCCATCGGTGGGCAACTCGAGATCCGGAGCGCGCCGGGGGAGGGCACGCGGGTGATCGTGGAGCTGCCGCGACCGACATCCACCACGGAGGATCAGGACAGCCAGCGATGACCGAGGAACGACCGATTCCCGCCCGCGGTTCGGCCGGCCGGCCCTTCCGGCTGCTGGTCGTCGACGACCACGAGGTCGTTCGCCAGGGCCTCGTGGCGCTGCTCGACCGGCGTCCCAACTTCCAGGTCGTCGCCGAGGCCGGCACGGTCGAGGAGGCCCTTGCCCAGGCACGTCTCCATCAGCCCGACATCGTGATCATGGACGTCCGCCTGCCCGACGGCTCGGGTGTCGAGGCCTGCCGCGAGATCCGGGCAGACCTCCCCGATACCAGGGTCGTGATGCTTACCTCGTTTCCCGACGACGAGGCGGTCCTGTCGGCGATCGTGGCGGGCGCCGCGGGGTACCTGCTCAAGCAGATCCGTGCCCGCGACCTGGTGTCGGCACTGGAGGCGGTCGGCCGGGGCGAGTCGCTCCTCGATCCGGCGGTCACCGAGCGGGTCCTCGCTCGGGTCCGCCAGATCGCCAGCGGCGAGATCCACGACGAGCTGGCCGGGCTGACCCCGCAGGAGCGGAAGATCCTGCTCCTCGTCGCAGAGGGCAAGACGAACAAGGCGATCGCATCGGAGATCTTCCTCTCCGACAAGACGGTCAAGAACTACGTGTCGTCGATCCTGGCGAAGCTCAATCTCGAGCGGCGCGCCCAGGCCGCGGCGTTCGTCGCCCGCCACCGGCTCGACCGGGGCTGAGGGTCCCGCGCGGGCGCGCTGCCGCACGTCGCCCTCACGGCCACCGGCCTCGCCCGCGCCACCGGCCTCGCCCGCGCTGGGCCTGCGAATAGCCGAATACTGCGGATCTCGAATCATTCGGCTATTCGAAACGGGCTGCCGGGCGCGCCCGAACCGGCGGGCGGGCGGATCGAAAACGAGCTCGCGAGACACGCGTTCCGGGCCGGGCATTCGCGGGACGCGGCGCCCGATCCTCAGGCCCGGGCCGCGCTCCGGCGCCGGATCTCGGCCGAGATCGCCGGCAGGATCGTGTGGAGGTCCCCGATCACCGCATAGTCGGCGACGCTCATGATCGGCGAGTCGGGATCCGTGTTGATCGCAAGGATGTGCTTGGCAGCCTTGCAGCCGACGACGTGCTGGATCGCCCCGCTGATCCCGCAGGCGATGTAGACGTCCGGAGCGATCCGCAATCCGGTCTGGCCGATCTGGTCGGCGTGCGGCCGCCAGCCCGCGCTCGTCACGACTCGCGAGCCGCCGACGGCCCCGCCGAGCAACCCCGCGAGCTCCTCGAGGTCGGCGAAGCCCTCACCACTGCCCACTCCGCGGCCGCCGCCGACGACGACCTTCGCATCGGCCAGGGAGAGGCGGCCGCGCTCGGGCGCCTCGCGGCTCGTCACGTGGACGGCGAGGTCGCGGTCGGACAGCGTCACGGCGACGGCCTCGATCGCCGGCGCGAGGCTGGCGTCGGGCTCGCCGATCGCGACCGAGTTCGGGGCGACTGTGATCAGCCGGATGTCGGCATCGAGCCAGCAGTCCTCGAGGAGGCTGCCCGCCCATCGCTGGCGGGTCGAGCGGTACCGTTCGCCCGGCTCCACCGAGAGGCAGTTGGCGGCCATCGGCAGGCTCATCCGGGCGGCGACCCGGGCGAGGAGCTCATTACCGCGCTCGGTCCCGGCGCCGACGACGGCCGCCGGCCGGCGCGCCTCGACGATCTGGGCCACCGCGGCCGCCCACCCGTCGGGATGATCCGCGGTCAAATTCGGGTGCTCGATGACGATCACCGTCGTGACGCCGGAACCGGCCAATGTCGTGGCCGCAGGCCGGGCCGCAGCGATGTCGGCGAGGAGGACGGCCTCGAGGACGGCGCCCGTCTCGGCGGCAAGGCGACGGGCCAGGCTCAATGCCTCCAGCGAGGCTCGCTCGGGAACGCCGTCCGTGATCGTGACGAGGGCGAGGATCGGTGCGGTCATGCGTCGAGCACCCCGATCCGGGTCAGCAGGTCGACGACGGCCGGCGCCGCGTCCGGGCCACGACCGATCACCTCGGCCGCGGTCAGCTCCTCCTTCGGCAGGCGGAGGACGATCTTCTCGAGGCCGCCCGCGTGCCAGGCGGGCGACGACCGCTCGATCTCCTTCTTCCTGGCGCGCAGCCGGCCCGGGATCGACGGGTAACGCGGCAGGTTGATCCCTTCTTTGACCGAGACGACCGCGGGCAGGGGGACCTCGAAGGACTCCCAGCCGCCGCTTGGCGCCTCCCGCCGCGCGACGATCCGGCCGTCGCCGGGCTGGAGCGACTTCACCCCTGTCACGCAAGGCCGATCGAGCGAGGCGGCAACCCGGATCCCGACCTGGAACCCACCGCTGTCGGCCGATTCGTTCCCGAAGAGGATCAGGTCGAACGGTCCGTCGGCGGCCTCCTTGGCCCGGATCGCCTCGACGATCGCGCCGGCCGTCGCGATCGGGTCCCAGTCCCGCCCGTCGGTCTCGAGCAGGATCGCCCGATCGACGCCGATCGCCATCGCGTCGCGGAGCTGCTCCTCGGCCGCGGCCGGACCGAGCGTCAGCACGGCGCTCGCGCCACCG
>DATAIW010000034.1:0-7502 GCA_036262455.1 Candidatus Limnocylindrales bacterium
GGTCGACATCGCCGCGGCGCAGCTCGATGGCGAGGTGCGAGTGTCGGTCAGCGACACCGGACCGGGCATCGCTCCGGAGGACCAGGAACGGATCTTCGAGGAGTTCCAGCAGGCTGCGGCGGGCAAGGAGCAGCGCGAGGGCACAGGCCTCGGGCTGGCACTCTCGAAGCGCCTCGTCGAGCTGCACGGCGGGCACATGTGGGTCGACAGCGAACTCGGCAAGGGCAGCACGTTTGTGTTCACACTGCCGGCGCAGCCGGCGTAGCCATGGCGGGCGAGCAGATCCTGGTGGTCGAAGACAATGAGAAGAACATGAAGCTGCTCAGGGACGTGCTCCAGGCGACCGGCTATCGCACGCTGGAGGCATCGACCGGCCGACAGGCGCTGACGCTGGCGACCGAGCATCGACCGGCGCTCGTGTTGATGGACATTCGGCTGCCGGACATGGACGGCGTGGAGATGCTGAGCCGGCTGCGGATGGACGAGCGGACCGCATCCATACCGGTGCTCGCCGTAACCGCACAGGCGATGAAGGGAGATCGCGAGCGGTTCAAGGAGGCGGGTTTCGACGGCTATCTCTCGAAGCCGGTCGACATCGATGAGCTCCTCACGGCCGTCGAGCAGCACTGCGGGGGGCGCGGCGGGTGACCGACGAGCTCGTTCAAGATGAGCGCGTCGATCGTGAGATCCAGCCTGCGTTCATCGCTCAGCATTTCCCCCCGACGAGCAGCCCGGCGATCAGCAACAGGACCGAGATGATGGTCCGGCCGGCGGCCGATCCGACATTCGCCGCTGCGAGGCCCGCTCCGTAGGAGAACGCGCCGAACGCGGAACCCGGGATGTCCGGCGGTGCGGTGAAGACGGCCAGTCCGGCCGAGACCGCGCCGAATACATCCGCGCCGACACAGCCGAAGCTGGGCTCCTCGGCGCCGATGGCGAGGCAGGCCGCGGAAATCAGGGCGATCGAGACCGAGATGAATGCCGACGCCTGGTTCGTGTCGGCGGGTGTCAGGCAGTCCGGGAGCGCGCTCCCGGCGCCGCGGCCGTCCGCGCCGACCGCCGTCGCCGAACCCGTGTCCGGATCGACCACCCACATGGCCGCGATGTCGCCAGATGCGGGCAGGAGGCGGTGGAAGTCGGCGTACTCCTCGATCATCGGGGCGAGGCGGGCGCGCTGTTCCGGGCTCCACGCCGACACGGAGGCAGCCGATTCCAATGCGGGTATGGCGACAAGGTCGAGGCTGCCGAGCAAGTCGGCCGCGCTCGCGCCGAAGACCTCCGACTCGCGGATGCTCGCCCCGATCGTCGCCCGCAATGCTGACCGGAACGCCGCTGCCGGGTCCGACTCGCTGCCGACGGCGCGGTTGAGAGCCGGCACGACGTCCGACAGCTGGGTCAGGCCGTCCGGTCCGAACCGCTCGGTCAGGATCGTCACCCGGAGCCCGTCCGCGATGGCGCTCCCGCCCGATCCAGGGGTCACCGCGTCGGCCAGCCAGGCCAGTGTCGCCGGGACGCGTCGCCAGCCGGCGCTGGCCGCCGCGATCGCGGCAGGTCCACGATCCCAGGCGGCCGCGATCGGCTCGGCGCTCAGGGCGGCACCGATGACGTCGTCGAGGAGGTGCGCTGTCGTGGACGACGCCGGCTCGAAGCTGATCGTATGAATCCCGTTGATGGCGGCCATCGCGTCGCCGATGGCCGCCGCGTCGGCGGTGTCGGCTGGGGTTCCCCGGTCGGAGACGCGCACGCCGCCGAGCCGCCGCCGACTCTCCCGGTCGCCGACCCTGATGGTCAGGTAGACCCCGGCGATGCCCGGCGGGGCGGCGCGGTCGGCCTCTGCCGGAACGGTGTAGGTCAGCTTCAGGCCCGCCACGGCCGAGCCCGCGATCGCGACGACGACGGCTCGCTGGGCGGGCCCGGCCGCCGGCGCCCCGTAGCGAACCCGGTAGTTGGTCGCGCCGGCCGCGGCGACCCGGCTGCCGATGAACGCGCCCAGCATGGCCGCGAGATCAGGCGCGGTCGGGCTGAAGCGGGGACCGCCGCCGTCGGCCAGGATCAGATCTGTCGTCGCCTTGTTGACCGTCCCGACCGGCAGACAGGCGACCGGCACGCCCGAGGCCCGGAGCGCGCGGCGGAACGCGGGAATGTCGGCCGCGACGTCGCTCGCCTCGTTGTCGCTGACCAGCAGGACGGCCGCGGCGCCCGACGCCGGGACGGCCCGACCGAGGGTCAGCCAGACGTCCGAGTTGGACGCCACGGCGCCGAACGCGGCGGCGAGGGCCGTCGGATCCGGCGCCGCCCATCGGTCGTCCCGCGCGACGTCGCCGACGCCGATGACCTGGACGACGAACGGATGAGCCGCAGCGGCGTCGCCCACTGCCTTGACGACGGTGCTCTCGAAGGCCGTTCGGCGGGCCGGGCTCGACCAGAAGTCGGTGACGCTTCCGCTCGTGTCGTAGACGACGAGGACGCGGGTGTCGGCCGGTCGGGAATTGGCGATCACGGTCACGGCCCGGGCGGCGCCGTCCTCGCTGACCCGGAAGTCACCGGCGGTCAGGCCATGGACCGGGCTGCCGTCCGCCTGCCAGGCCTGAAGACGCAGCTCGACCTCCGGGAAGGTGGCCGCGACGATGGTGCCTTCGAGAGCTGCCACCGACGACCCGACAGCACCGCCGGCGGTCGGAGCGAGCAGCGGCCCGAGCGGGCCGATGACCCGGCTCGGGTCGTCCGGCGAACCTTCGATCAGGCCACCGGCCGTGCTGAGGTAGGTGCCGGTGACGCCAGGCACGGCGTCGCCGAGTGGCTCGCCCGCCATGAGCCGGAGCACCGGTCGGCGGATCGTGGCTGCTGCGAGATCCTGTCCGAGCGTATCCACGGCAGACCCCGGGGCGGCGAACCCGAGGACCAACTGGCGACCGGCGACCTGGTCGGCGGTCCACTCGCCACGGAGGACTTCGTGCAGGACGGTTCGGTCGATCGTCGCGCCGGTGGGTGGGTTGAGGGCGACCGAGACAGCGACCGACACCCGCGGGACGACGACGGCCGAGGCGTTCAGGAGGCCGTCAGGGGATGCACTCAGGAGCGGCTCGCGCCCGAGACCGGTCGCCCAGCGAGTCCCGCCGTCGTGCTGGAATTCGACCGCGGGGATCGTTTCGGGCAGTGCCGGGCCGACCAGCCGGGCGTTCCGCAGCTCGATGGGCAGGGCCGCCAGCAGCCGCTCGGTGGCCGTGTCGGCACGCGACCCGGCACCGTCGTCGGCCCCGCCGACGGGCGGATGGGTCGGGTCGATCGGGTCCCACAGCGCCGCGATCGCGACTGGATCCGGCGCGAACGCCGGCACCTCTCGACTCCCAGCCGGATCCGGCGAGGGTCGCGGGACCGTCACGACCCGGCCTTCGATCCCCGCCTGGCGAAGGAGGTCGACGATCAGGTCCGCGCGCTCGCGCAGCGTTCCCGCACCCGATCGCAGCGCCGCGCGCTGGCCCCAGCGAACATCGGTGGTCGGATCGGCGTTCCGGGCGGTGGAAGGCAGGACCGCGACGTGCTCCTGAACGAAGCGAACGATCGCGGCCGGGTCACCGGTGGCGACGGCGGCTGCAGCAAGCGACCCGAGGTGGTCCGGGCTCTGGCGGATGATCGCCTGGAGACGTCGCAGGACGTCGTACGGCCCGACCGGCCCGTGGCTCGGCGGAGCAGAGGCCGCTGTCGCTGCCGGCCTCGGGGAGACATCCTGGCTGCCGCAGCCGGCGAGCGCGCCGGCTGCCGTCAAGGACCCGAGCAGGGCCAGAAACCGGCGCCGATCCATCTCGAGGTCCAGGGCATTCATGGCTGGCATCCTTGCGTTCCCAACGAGCCGGTCGGGTCCGGCTATTTCGTGAAGCAGGTCCAGGTCATCGCGACGTCGATTGGCTGCTGCACCTTGTTGGCGGCGATCCTGCTGGCTGCGAGACGCAACCACGGCGGGAGCGCTTGCCGGCTTTCCGGTTCGTGACCGTATCACGGACCCAGGGTGGGGCGGCCCGGGCTCGGATCGGGGGAACCCTCGCTCTGATGCTTGTCCGCGCGGGCAGCGGGCATGAAACCCCGGCCGACGCGTCGTCATCGGGGCGTTCCCGGTGCCCCGCCGCGCGGCAGGGCCGACCATCGCCGCCATGCCCGACTCGACCGTCGGGCGCGCGGTCGCCGCCGGGCTGACTCGGACGAGGCGATCGATCGGGCGATCGCCATTCTCGTAGACTCGGGCTCGTGAGCAATCCATCGAGCCTGCCGGCGGCGCAGCCGCGCCGCCTCGTGATCCTGGCCGAAGGCAACTTCGGATTCCACCACGGCAAGACCGCGGTCGGTGTCATCCGCTACGGCCCCGACGATGTCCGGGCGGTCATCGATTCGACCCAGGCCGGCACGAACGTGTCGGCGATCCTGCCCGGGCGCGACATCCCGATCGTGGCCACACTCGAGGAAGCGCTCGCCACGGAGCCGCGGCCGGACACGCTCCTGATCGGGATCGCGCCGACGGGCGGCAAGCTGCCCGACAGCTGGCGGACGACGATCCTGGCGGCGATCCGGGCGGGCCTCGACGTTCACTCGGGCCTCCACACATTCCTCGCCGACGACCCGGAGTTCGAGGCGGCAGCGCATCTGGCCGGGACCGAGATCCTGGACTATCGGAGGCCGCCAGGTCGCATGGAGACGTCGGTCGGGCGGCGCCATGGACCGGGCAAGCGGGTGATCCTGACCGTCGGAACGGACTGCGCCATCGGCAAGATGTCGGTCGCGCTCGAGCTTCGGGCAGCCGCCCGCGCGGCCGGCCGCTCCACCTCGTTCGTCCCGACCGGGCAGACCGGGATGATGATCGAAGGCTGGGGCGCGGCGGTCGACCGGCTGATCAGCGACTTCGCCCAGGGGACGGTCGAGTGGCTGGTCGAGGAGGGCGAGCGCCGGGGCGATTGGGTGATCGTCGAGGGCCAGGGTTCGCTCGATCACCCGGCGTACTCGTCGGTCACGCTGGCCCTGATCCACGGGGCCACGCCGCACGCGATGATCCTCGTCCACAAGGCCGGCCAGACCGAGCACGACTTCGACCACCTGCCCGATGCGTCATTCCCGATCGCCGACCTGGGCTCGTTCATCGACCTCCACGAGCGCGTGGCGGGGCTCGTCGCGCCGTCGAAGGTCGTGGCCATCGCCCTGAACACCTCGGCGATCGCATCGGCCGACGACGCCCGCGTCGAGATCGCCAGGGTCGCCGCGGACACCGGACTGCCGGTCGACGATCCGGTGCGGTTCGGTGCCGGGCCGCTGTGGACCCGGATCGAGCAGGCGGTCGACGATCTCCCGTGGGTCGAGGGTCGCTGACGTGGCGCTCCACCTGAGCCAGGAGATCCTCCGTCTCGGCCTGCGCGATCCGTTCCGGATCGCCCGGTCCGACCATGACGCCGGCTCGGCCGTGACGACGGTCGTCATCGAGCTCCGCGACGACCGGTTCACGGGGCACGTCGGGATCGGCGAGGGCTATCCGGATCGATTCTATGGCGACACGGTCGAGACGATGGCGGCGGTCTTCCCGCTCCTCCTCGATGCCGTCGGCGAGCTCGAGCCGACTCGCGACGGTCTCGTCGCTGCCGGGGCGCGGATGGCTGCCGCGATCGCCCACCACGGCGGCGCGAAGTGCGCGCTCGACATCGCGCTCCACGATCTCGTCGGCAAGGTCAAGGGCATGTCCATCGCCGACCTGCTCGACCTCCACGATCCGATCCCGCCGACCGACTTCACGCTCGGCCTCGATGAGCCGGCGGTCGTCGCAGAGCGAGCCCGCCGAGCGGCCCATTTTCCGGCGCTGAAGATCAAGTGCGGCGGACCTGCGGATCTCGCGACGCTCGAAGCCGTCCGGGCGGTCTACGACGGCCCACTGCGCGTCGATGCCAACACCGGCTGGCAGCCGGACGACGCCCTTGCCCTCCTGCCGCAGCTCGAGCGGCTCGGGGTCGAGCTCATCGAGCAGCCGTTTCCGGCTCGCCGGCTCGACCAGCTCCGCTGGCTTCAGGATCGTTCGCCGCTGCCGATCGTTGCCGACGAGAGCGCGGTCACGGTCGAGGACCTCGAAGGCCTGGTCGGGGTCGTGGCGGGGGTGAACGTCAAGCTCGCCAAGTGCGGCGGCGTCGGCCCGGCGCGGGCGATGCTGGCGCGCGCCCGCGAGCTCGGTTTCCGGACGTTCCTCGGCTGCATGGAGGAGACGTCGGTGGCGATCGCGGCGTCGGCGGCCGTGGCATCGCTCGCGGACTGGGTCGACCTCGACGGCAACCTCCTCCTCGCCGCCGACCCGTTCACGGGCCTCGAGCTCGATGACGACTGTCGGTGGCGACTGGCGGGCGCGCCCGGCCTCGGGATCCGGCGACAGCCTGGGTGAGGGCCGGAGCGACAGCGGCGCCCGGTCGTCGGCCGGCCGGACCCAGGATCGGACAGGCGTTCACCGAACGTCCGTTTCATGTGGACAAGTTCGTGGACGAGTTCGTGGACAAACCCCCTTCGCGGGGCGGGCCGGGCAGCCTACGATAGGCGTCCATCGCGACCCGAGGCCCTCCGTGAGGGACGGGGCCTCGATCGATGGGTCCCCACGGGACGTCCGGGCCGACTGCATCCGTCGGCAGCCGGACGCTGGCCGCGGACAGTCACGCGCTGAAGCAAGAATGGAGGGTCGGCCATCGATGAACCGAACGAACGCTGGCGAACGTGCGTTTGCCGCCGCGCCTGCCGTGGAAACCGAAGCCATTGACTTCGTCCGGTTCTGCCATCGCCGGCGTCGCGTCGGCTGGCCGGAGCTGTATGACGAGATGTGCGCCGTCGCGGGTCGAGGCCTGTACCGGGGCTATGGAGCCGAGGAGCTCTCGTCGATCGGGATCGGGCTCGGGCTCTTCCAGATGCCGGCCCTGGCCGGGCTCGTCGCCCAGGTCGTCGCCGAGGACGTCGAGCGCAGGCGTCGGAGCGCCGAGGCGGTGCGAGCGAGCCTCGCCGCGCAGGCGGCCGACCTGGTGACCGTGGCCGAAGGTGGCGTTGACTGCGCCGAGAGTGGCGTGTCGCCCACGCGGAGGACCGATCCGGAGCCGGCCGACGCCGGACCGCCGGAGCATGGAGCGATCAGGTTCGCGGTGGCTGCCGGAGCCTGACCGTCGCAGAGCGATTGTCGCGTCGCTATCGACGCTTGGAGGGCCCTCACCGGTCAGGGTGAGGGCCCTTCCATTTGGGCTGCCGCGCCTTCGCGGCCGATCGCGGCGTTGACCCCTGCGGTCCTCGCAAGCTCCTATGTCGTGTCAAGCCGCGAGGGCGGCCCAGCGAGCTTGACCACCTTGGAGGAGGCGGAACATCGGACGAGCGATCCGGTGCTTGAGACAGCGGAGCGCTTCTTTCCAGCTCATGCCCTCGGAGCGCTTCCGCGCGATGTACGCCCGAGCGGGTGGGTGATGCCAGGCCTGAACCAGAGCGATCGTGTACAGCGCCCGGTTCAGGCG
>DATAIW010000035.1:0-4570 GCA_036262455.1 Candidatus Limnocylindrales bacterium
CTCCACCAGTCGCGCCGGAGCCAGCCGAATGGGTCCGGCCGGCGCCAGAGCGGCGGCACCAGCGCCCACAGGAACACGATGTAGTCGAGGCGGATCGGGCGCCTGCCGAAGCTGACCAGGGCTTCGAGCTGGGCGATCGTGCCGGGCAGCGTCGCGAGGCTCAGGAGGACCGAGACGGCAAGGAACAAGAGGCCCCACAGGCGCGCCCGCGGTCGGAGCACGGCAAGGAAGACGACCGGGACCCACTTCATCCAGCTCGCGACTGCCCAGAGGACCCCGGCGACGCGGGGACCGCTGAACTGGGCTCCCCACAGCAGCAGCGTCAACGGCAGGTTGATGTTGCCGGTGTCGAGGTTCGCCCCGATCGGGAACCCGAGGAGGGCGACGAGGACGGCCGTCTGGAGGGGGCGCCGGCTGTACGCCCAGTGGATCGTCCAGAGGAGGACAAGGACCGTTCCGCCGCGCCACACGAACCAGGCGACGTCCCACGGCATCAACGCCCAGGGCGCGAACAGCGGCAGCATCCAGGGTGCGTACACGTACGGCAGGAACGGCCCGGTCGGCCGATACGGATCGCCGCCGCCGAGCCAGATCCGAACGGCGGCCCAGTACGCCCGCGCGTCGGCGCCAGCCGGTTCACCCCGGGCGACCAGAGCTGCGGCGAGGCACCCGAAGGTGATGATCAGCAGCGTCATCGCGAGGATCCGCCGCCGGTCGTGGAGCCGGTGGGACTCGTAGCGGAGCGCGCGCCGAAGGACGGCGACGCGGCGCCGCAGCGGGCTCGTCGGTTGGACGCGCCCCGTGACGGCCACGTGCTGGGCGGTGGCGCCATGACCCGCGCCGTTGCCCGTGCCTTCGTTTGCCGCGTCCCTGGTCGTGGTCATTTCACGGCATTCTGGCAGACGTCCACGCCGCGCCCGTCATCGCGACCTGAACCGCAACATCCGCCAGGCGCCGCTGTCGGATCGCCGAACGGTCCCCCGCGCTATCCTTCCAACGATCCGAGACGAGGGAGCGCGCGTCCGTGAGCGACGGGACCGTCATCATCATCGGCGGGGCGGAGGACAAGATCCGCGACCGGGTCATCCTCAACCGATTCGTCGCGCTCGCCGGCGGCCGCGATGCGACGATCGTCGTGATCTCGACCGCGTCGAGCCTCGGCACCGAGGCCGGCGAACGGTATCGCCAGATCTTCGCCGACCTCGGCGTCCAGACGGTCCGACCGCTCCACGCGACGACGAGGCCCCAGGCCAACGACGAGACGGTCGCCCTCGCCCTTCGCGACGCCACGGGCGTCTTCCTGACGGGCGGCAACCAGCTCAAGCTCGCTTCGACGATCGGCGGGACACGCCTGGCCGACGCGATGCTCGATCGGTTCCGCCACGGGGCGGTCATGGCCGGGACGTCGGCCGGAGCATCGGCGATGAGCAGCCACATGATCGCGTTCGGAGCGTCCGGTGCGACCCCGAAGCATCGGATGGCCCAGATCGCCGCCGGGCTGGGGATGCTCCCGGGGGTCATCGTCGACCAGCACTTCCAGCAACGGAACCGGCTCGGGCGATTGTTGTCGCTGATCGCCCAGAACCCGTCACTGCTCGGGCTCGGCGTCGACGAGGACACGGCCGGCGTCGTTGGTCCCGACCATGTGATGGAGGTCATCGGCCGGGGCAGCATCACGGTCGTCGATGGGGCGGCATCCGAGACCGACGCCTGGGAGATCCGCGGCCACAAGCCGTTGATGATCAGCGGCGTCGTGCTCCATTCGTTGCCGTCCGGCTACCGCTTCGATCTTCGCCGCCGCCACCGCCTGGCGACGCCGACGCTCCACACGATCCAGGGTGGCGGCGAGGAAGCCGCCTCGAGCTAGGCGACGGGTGCCGCCGGGGGCCCTCGCCGCCAGCGGCATGGACGCGGTTGGTCCGGAGGGCGGACCAACGGACGGCCGACGGCCGGACCGATGTCCCGATCGACCGGTTCAGCCGTCCAGTGGTCCGGCTCGCGGACCATCGGGCGGGCGGAATGCCCATTGCACCCCGAGGATCGACATCCAGACGTCGGTTGGTCCGCCCGGCGGACCACCGCCCCATGCCCGGCGCTCGTTCACAGAGCGGGAGGACCCGTGGCGGCCACCCGGACCCGCCGGGTACACTCGGGACCCGGCTGACGGGAGCGAGAGGGCGGCAGGAGGGCTCCGTGGCGCAATCGGCACCGAAGGGTCGTTCGGCGAAGCAGTCGGCCACGGGCGTGACGGACGCCCCGGCGTCCGGTCCCGCCGGCGCCGGCGTCCCGGCCGCGCCCGACGCCGTGGCGACGAAGCCGCGCCGTCGCTCGATCGACGGTCCGCCGACCGGCTCCCGACCGGAGCCCACCCTCCGGATCCTTGAGACCCGGATCCTGCGCGGCCCGAACTACTGGGCCCGCGAGCCGGTCGTCCGGATGGTGGTCGACCTCGGCGTCCTCGAGGACTTCCCCTCGAACAAGATTCCGGGTTTCACCGACGCCCTCGTCAACCTGCTGCCGAGCCTCGAGGACCACGCCTGCAGCCTCGGCCGGCGCGGCGGCTTCATCACCCGTCTTCGCGAGGGTACGTGGGCCGGCCACATCGCCGAGCACATCGCCCTCGAGCTGCAGAACCTCTCGGGGACCGACGTCCGCCACGGCAAGACCCGCAGCACCGGCGAGCACGGCCGCTACAACGTGATCTTCGAGTTTCGCGAGGAGAGCGTCGGAACGGAGGCCGGCAAGCTCGCCGTCGCCCTCGTCAACCACCTGGTGGCGCCAGACGACGAGGCGGTCAACCTCGACTTCATGGCCGAGCTCGAGCGGCTGATCCGGCTCGCCGAGACATCGGCCTTCGGGCCGTCGACCCAGGCGATCCTCGACGAGGCAGCGAGCCGCGACATCCCGTACATCCGGCTCGATCGCCACTCCCTCGTCCAGCTCGGCCAGGGCGTCCACCAGCAGCGGATCCGGGCGACGATGACGTCGATGACGTCGGCGATCGGCGTCGACATCGCGAGCGACAAGAGCCTCACGAATCGGCTCCTCGATTCGGCCGGTCTGCCGGTCCCGAAAAGCGCCGTCGTCAACACGGAGGAGGCGACCGTCGAGGCCGCCCGGCGGATCGGCTTCCCGTGCGTGGTCAAGCCGCTCGACGGCAACCATGGTCGGGGCGTCCACCTCGACCTCCGCAGCGACGAGGCGGTCCGGGCGGCCTTCCACGGCGCGCGAGCCCAGAGCCGGAGCGGCGATCTCGTCGTCGAGAGCTACGTCGCGGGCAACGACTATCGCTGCCTGGTGATCGGCGGCAAGGTCGCCGCGATCGCCCAGCGCGTCCCGGCCAGTGTCATCGGCGACGGCGAGCGGAGCATCCGCCAGCTCGTCGACCTGGCCAACGCCGACCCGCGCCGCGGCATCGGCCACGAGAAGGTCCTCACCAGGATCAAGGTCGACGAGCCGGCCGAGGCGCTCGTCCGCGAGCAGGGCCTCGAGCTCGACGGCGTCCCGGCCGAAGGCACGCTCGTGAAGCTCGCCTTGACGGGCAACATGTCGACCGGCGGCACGTCGATCGACCGGACGATCGAGGCCCACCCCGACAACGTCGAGATCGCCGAAACGGCCGCCCAGATCGTCGGCCTCGACATCGCCGGCATCGACTTCATCTGCCCGGACATCGCCACGCCCGTCCGCGAGACGGGTGGCGCGATCGTCGAGGTCAACGCCGCACCCGGCTTCCGGATGCACACCCACCCGACCGAAGGCGAGCCGCAATACGTCGCCCGCCCCGTCATCGACGGGCTCTTCCCGCCGGGCTCGCCGTCACGGATCCCGATCGTGGCCGTGACCGGCACGAACGGCAAGACGACGACCGTCCGGATGATCGCCCACATCCTCAAGCTCAAGGGCAAGCGGGTCGGGATGACCTCGACCGATGGGATCGTGATCGACGGCCGGATGATCAAGAAGGGCGACATGTCCGGCCCGAAATCGGCCCAGATGGTCCTCCAGAACCCGACCGTCGACACCGCGGTGTTCGAGGTCGCCCGTGGCGGCATCCTGCGCGAGGGCCTCGGCTACGACCGCAACGATGTCGCGGTCGTCACGAACGTCACCGGCGACCATCTCGGGATCGGCGGGATCGATTCGATCGGCCAGCTCGCGAACGTCAAGGCGGTCGTCGTCGAGGCCGTGCCGCGGTCGGGAACGGCGGTCCTCAACGCGGACGACGGCCTTGTCTACCGGATGGGCCGCCACTGCGCCGGCAAGGTCGTCCTGTTCAGCATGGCGACCCAGAAGGGCGAGGACGGCTACGACCGCATCGACGGTCACACGGCCCGCGGCAACGCCGCGTTCATCCTCCAGCCAGGTCCGGAGGGCGAGCTGATCGTCCTCCGCCACGGGCCGCGGACGATGCCGGTCCTCTACACCCACCTGATCCCCGCTACCTTCGGAGGGCGGGCCCGGATGAACGTCGCCAACGCTCTCGCTGCGGCCGCGGCCGCGTGGGCCGCGGGCGCCCACCTCCATGACATTCGCCAGGGCCTCCGGACGTTCTCGACCTCGTTCTTCC
>DATAIW010000036.1:0-8682 GCA_036262455.1 Candidatus Limnocylindrales bacterium
CGTCGGGCTGACGGTCGAGGATGACGGACGCCTCCTCGGGATCAACGACCGGGCCGAGCTCGCCCAGGCCGAGTGGGACCTCCGGACGAAGATCAACAGCGCCCACATGCGAGCCGGAGTGACGATCCGCGACCCCTCGAACCAGAACCCGAGCCGGAGCCCGAGCCGAAGCCTGACACCATGCCCGGCTCCGACGGAGCCGCCGGATGATCGACATCCTGATCCTGGTCCTGCTGACGTTCCTCGAGGGCTTCTTCGTCGCCGCCGAGATCGCTCTCGTTTCGATCCGCCGGAGCCGCGTCGAACAGCTCGTCGACGAGGGCCGATCGGGCGCACGGCGCGTCCGCCGGCTGCTCGAAGAGCCGGGCCGCTTCCTCGCCGTGTCGCAGCTCGGGCTGACCGTCATCGGCTTCTTCGCGTCGGCATACGCCGCGGTCAGCCTGGTCCAGAAATTCAGCGACATCCTGGTCGGATTCGGGATCAAGAAGGACGGCGGGGCCGACACGATCGCGCTGGTCGTCGTCACCGTCATCCTCGCCCTGTTCACGATCATCTTTGCCGAGCTCGTCCCGAAGACCCTCGCTCTCGCCAACACCGAGCGGTTCGCGATCACACTGTCGCTGCCGATCGAGTTCCTCGCCCGCGCCCTCGGCCCGCTGATCCGGGTCCTGACCGGCGTCACCGCCTGGATCACGAAGCTCTTCGGGGCGAACGTCTCCAACGAGGCCCAGATCACCGCCGAGGAGCTCCGCCTGATCGTCGAGCGCGGCGGCGAGCAGGGCGTCCTCGAGGCCGAGGAGGAGCAGATGATCAACTCGATCATCGAGCTCGGCTCGCGCCGCCTCCACGAAGTGATGATCCCGCGGATCGCGATCGCCTCGCTGTCCGCCACGGCGACCCTCGAGGAGGCGATCGACAAGGTCGTCGAGGAGGGCCACAGCCGGATCCCGGTCTACGAGGAATCGATCGACGAGGTCGTCGGCATCCTCTACGCCAAGGACCTCCTTCCGATCCTCAAGGCGGGGTCCGGTCCGCGCCCGGAGCTCCGCTCACTGCTTCGCGCGCCGGTCTTCGTGCCCGAGTCGATGACGATCGACGACCTGCTCCACGAGTTCCAGCGGCGGAAGGTCCACATCGCGATCGTCCTCGACGAGTACGGCGGGACCGCCGGCCTGCTCACGATCGAGGACCTCCTCGAGGAGATCGTCGGCGAGATCCAGGACGAGTACGACACGGAGGAGCCGATGGTCGTCCGCCTGTCCGACGATGAGTTCCGGGTCGACGGGCGGGCGGATGTCGACGACCTCGCCGAGCTGTTCGACACCGAGCTCCGGCTCGAGGACGAGGACGAATACGACACGGTCGGGGGGCTGATCTATCACCGGATCGGCGGCGTGCCGTCACCCGGCGACGTGGTCGAGGTCGACGGGCTGGAGCTGACGGTCGAGACGATCGACGGCCGCCGCGTCGGCAAGGTCCTCGTCGTCCGCAAGCGCCGCGACGAGGACGGCGAGCCGTATCCCGACGAGGACGGCGACCGCTAAGGTCGCCTCAGACGCGATGCCGATCGTCGATCTCGCTATCGGGCCTGGGTCGATCACGACGCGCATTGCCGCTCGTGGAACATCTCGGCGCTGGCTGGACCAGGTGACGACGATCGACGACATGGTCGTCGACGTCGGCGACCAGACCAGCGCGGCAGAGCGCGAAGCATGGCCGGATCGAGCAAGAACGCGCGCCGTGTTCGATGCCGGAGCATTCGAGCCCGAGGTGGCAGCCGCCATCGCCCGATACCACACGCTGCGCGCGATCAGCGACGCGTACCCGGGGTGGCGCGGCGTACTCCGGGTCCGGGGTCTGTCGATCACCTGGCCTGAGTGGCGGCAGCTCCCCGCCGCTGACCGGAAGTTCATGATCGAGCGCCTCGCGGCATGGTCGCCGGCTGTCGTGATCAACGGCTCGACGGTGGCTCAACCACGGATCCAGCTTCCGGTGCTCGAGCTCGTGTTCGGCAGCCGGATTCGAACGGATGCCGGATAGGCCCTTGCGCCCAGGCGACAGCCGCCTACGGCCGTACGCCTCTTGCGCTGATCCGGCTCCGCGCACGCTCGGGTGATCGACGCAGTCTCGTCCCCCAGGCGAGTCTCGCCTGGACGCTGGAGATTCCGCGTTCGACGGCCGATACCAGGTGAGCGTCGCCTGGACGCAAGAGATTCCGAGCTTGGCTGCCGATACCAGGTGAGCGTCGCCTGGGCGCAAGAAATGTCGTCTCGGCGACCGCTACGCGGCGATCACCGTGACGATGATCTCCTCGAGGCGGGCGCGGGCCTCGGGATCGACGACGCCGGCTGCGTCGAGCTCGGCCAGGGCTTCGTCGCGATGGCGGCGGGCCTCGGTCCGGGTGAAGTCGCGGGCTCCGCTGCGCTCGAGGATCGCCTTGATCTCGGCGACGTCATCGCCGGTCGGGCCGCCGTTGCCGTAGAGCGCGGCGAGCCGCTCGCGGTCCTCTGGCCCGGCGTGCTCGAACGCGTAGATCACCGGCAGCGTCTTCTTGCGCCGGGCGATGTCGGACGGCTTCTTGCCGGTCGCCTGCTCGGCGCCCCAGATCCCGAGGAGGTCGTCGTTGAGCTGGAACGCGAGCCCGAGCGCCCAGCCGAAGCCACGATAGCGGGCGATCACCTCGTCGTCATCGGAGGCGAGCAGGGCGCCGGCCTCGATCGAGGCGGCGATCAGGGCCGCCGTCTTGCGCCCGATCATGTCGAAGTAGAGTTCGACCGACATCATGTCGTCGCGCTCGCTCGTCGCGATGTCGATGTACTGGCCCTCGCACAGCGCGACGCAGGTCTGGTCATAGAGGCGCATCAGGCGGAGGACCTTGGCGTCGCTGAAGCCGAGGTCGGTCAGCCGATGAAGCGCCATCCGGCTGAGGCTGAAGAGCATGTCGCCGGTGTTGATCGCCTGGGCGACGCCGTGGAGGGCCCAGACGGTGGGCCGGTGCCGCCTCTCCCGATCGCCGTCCTCGATGTCGTCGTGGACGAGGCTGAAGTTGTGGCCGAGCTCGACCGCGGCGGCGCCCGGCAGGGCCGGCCGGTAATCGCCCGCGATCGACGCATAGGCGAGCAGACCGAGGAGGGGACGCATCCGCTTGCCGGCCGACGCGCCGGAACCGTCGAGGCCGAGGTGGTAGCGGACCATCTCGTAGACGCCGACGGTCGAGGGATCACGGTCGCGGACGATCCGGAGGATCTCGGCCTCGGTGTCGGCGATCAGGGCGGCGGCATCGAGGACCGGCTGGGCGGTGGTCATCGCTGGCATGGTAGCGGGATTTTCGCAAACATGCGAGCCGCAAGTAGCCTGTTGCCGGGGTGCAGCGGCAAAGAAACGGCGCCGGTCCGGGGGACGCAACCGCACCGGCGCCTGACGGAGGTACGCCGCGCGCCGCGCCCTGGATGAATCGATCCACCGACCACGTTCACGACGGCCCCTGACCAGCGGAGGTGCTACCGTCCGAATGTGCCGATCCCGCGCCGATATTCGACCGATGCGATCGTGCTCTCGCGGTTCGATTACGGCGAGGCGGACCGCATCCTGACGCTCATCACGCCGACCGGCGGCAAGCTCAAGGCGATCGCCAAGGGCATCCGCCGCCAGAAGTCGCGGATCGGCGGTTCGCTGGAGCCGTTCGCCGAGCTTCACGTGGTGCTCGCCCGCGGTCGGACGTTCGAGGTCGTCACCCAGGTCAGCGTCAACCACGCGTGGCTGAACATGCGCGACAACCTCGAGAGCGCGGCGACCGCGTGGTACCTCGCGGAGCTCGCCGACCGCTCGCTCGAGGAGCACCGCGGCGCGGAGCCCGTCTACGCGATCCTCCGCCGGGCCTACGAGCTCCTCGACGCCGGCATGGCGCCGGGTCGGGTCGCCCGCTGGTACGAGATGCACCTCGCCGACGAGCTCGGCGTCCGGCCCGAGGTCGACCGCTGCGTCGAGTGCGACCGCATGCTCGAGGCCGACGGGCGCTTCCGCTGGGTCCCGCCGCTCGGCGGCGTCCTGTGCGACCGCTGTCCCGGGCCGCCCCACGACCGGACCGGACTGACCCTCGACGGGCTCAAGCTGCTCAAGGCGTACCAGCGCCAGGATGTCGAGGCGCTGTCCGGGCTGCGCCTCGCCGAGGCGACCGAACGCGAGGTCGAGAACGCGATGCGCGACTTCATCCGCAATGTCCTCGAGCGCGAGGCCAGATCGCTCGCGTTCCTCGACGAGATCCGGACGCCGGAGGCCACGGAACGGCATGAGCGCCACGACCGGGCGGTCGCGGAACGCGATGCCGCCGACCGCGAGGCTGCCGCGAGCGAGGCCGTGCCGGCTGAATTCGCGATCGAGCCGGTCGCGGTCGAGACCGCGGGGGCGCCCGGCTGATGCCGACCGTCGAGCTCCGCGACATCGTCACCGAGGACGACGTCGAGGCCGTCATGGGGCTGCGCCGAGGCCCGGGCCAGGAGCGCCACCTCGGGTCGATGATCAGCCACTTCGAGGACGCGATCGCCGACGCGCGGGCCTGCCCCCGGATGTGGGCGGTCCACGCCGGCGACACGGGTGAGCTCGTCGGCTTCGTGATGATCAGCGACAACGTCCCCGCCGAGACCCTGGCCGCCGACGACGACATCGTCGGGCCGTACTTCCTGTGGCGGCTCCTCATCGACCACCGCCAGCAGGGGAAGGGCTACGGCGGGGCCACGATCGACGCGGTCGTGGCGTACGTCCGGACCCGCCCTGACGCCGACGTCCTCCTGACGAGCTGCAAGGCCGGCGAGGGCTCGCCGCAGCCGTTCTACCTCCGCTACGGGTTCGAGAAGACCGGTGAGGTCAAGTGGGGCGAAGACCTCCTCGGACTCGATCTCCGGGCGCCGATCGGGGGCCTGGCCTGAGCTACCACCCGCCGATCATCCCCCGCGGCAGCCGGCTCCGGCGAACTCAGCGGCCCGGGATCGAGGGTCGCGAGAGCGGTCTCTCGGGCAACCCCGACATCCCCGATCCACCGCCCGAGGGCCCGACCGACCTGCGCGGCCGCCTGATCCGGGCCCGCGACGCGGTCCGGGCGCTGATGGGGACGCTGCCGCGGGTCCTCGGCCTGGTCTGGTCGGCGAGCAAGGTCCTGACGATCGGCCTCGCGACCGCGACGGTCCTGGCCGGCATCGTGCCCGCGATCACGGCGTACATCGCCAAGCTCCTGATCGACGCGGTCGTCCGGGCCATCGCGGTCAACGCCAACCCGAGCCTGCCCCACACGATCACGGTCGGCCCGCTGACGCTCGACGCCGTCGGCAGCGTCGTCCTGCTCGCGGCGGCCCAGTTCACGATCTACGCTGTCTCGTCGTTCCTGTCGACCCTCCGGAACGTCTGCCAGCAGCTCCTCCAGGAGCGGGTCACGAACACGATCCAGCTCGAGATCATGGATCACGCCGCAAAGCTCGACCTCGCCTTCTTCGAGGACTCGACCTCCTACGACCTCCTCCGACGGGCCCAGCAGGGGGCGTCGAGCCGGCCGTTGTTCATGGTCAGCGGCGTATTCGGGCTGATCCAGACGGCGATCGCGTTCATCTCGATGATCGCGCTGCTGATTGCCCTCAGCCCGATCCTCGCGTTGGTTGCCCTCGTCGCCCCGATCCCGGCGTTCATCGCCGACACGCGCTACGGCTGGCGCGGCTACAGCTTCGCCCGCTGGGCCTCGCCGCTCCGCCGCCGGATGGACTACCTGACGACCCTCGTCACCACCGACACGTACGCCAAGGAAGTCAAGCTCTTTGGCCTCGGCCCGTACTTCATCGACCGCTTCCACCAGCTCTCGACCGTGTACCAGGATCGCCAGCGCGGTCTCGTGGTCACGCGCTACTTCGCGGGTTTCATCTGGAGCACGATCACCACGCTCGCGGGCTCGCTGACCTATCTCTACGTCGCGCTCCAGGCGATCGCCGGCAAGCTGACCCTCGGCGACCTGACCCTGTTCACCCAGGCGGCGTCGTCCGTCCAGGGCTCGGTCCAGGGCCTGCTCGGCGGGGCGGGCTCGATGTACGAGAACAACCTCTATCTCAACGACCTGTTCGAGCTGCTCGCGACCCCGGTCGGGATCGAGGGCGCGGCCGGGGATGGGTCGATCGCGACCGAGCGCCGGACGACGCCGACCGGCGCGCCCGCCCTCGACCTGGCCGCCACCCGCGGGGAGCTGACCTTCGACCACGTGACGTTCCGCTATCCGGGTCGCGAGGAGGACGCCGTCGCCGACGTCAGCTTCACGATCGCCCCGGGCGAGACGGTCGCGGTCGTCGGCCGGAACGGGGCGGGGAAGTCGACCCTGATCAAGCTCGTCACCCGCCTGTACGACCCGACCGGCGGGCGGATCCTGCTCGACGGAGTCGACCTGCGGGAGCTCGAGCCGGCCGCGGTCCGCCAGCTGATCGGCGGGATGTTCCAGGACTACGTCACCTACCAGGCGAGCGCGGCCGAGAACATCGGGCTCGGCGAGCTGGGTCGGCTGGAGGATCGGGAGGCCGTGGAGGAGGCGGCGCGGAAGGGCGGCGCCGACAGCCTCCTCGATCGCCTGCCCGACGGCTGGGACACGCCGCTCGGGAAGTGGTTCGACGGCGGCGTCGAGCTGTCCGGCGGCGAGTGGCAGAAGATCGCCCTCGGGCGCGCGTTCATGCGCGACGCCCGGATCCTCCTCCTCGACGAGCCGACGTCGGCGCTCGACGCCCAGGCGGAGTTCGAGCTGTTCGCCCGGCTCCGCTCGCTCGCTCGCGGCCGGACCGCGATCTACATCTCGCATCGGTTTTCCACTGTCCGGCAGGCCGACCGGATCCTGTTCCTCGAGCACGGGCGGCTGGTCGAGCAAGGGACCCACCAGGAGCTGATGGCGCTTGGCGGCCGCTACGCGCAGCTCTTCACCCTCCAGGCGGCTGCCTACACCGGCGAGCCGATCGACGACCTGCTCGCCGCCGACGAAGCGGAGGCACGCACGTCGGACCAGGCCGAGCCGTTCGCTGAGCGCAGCGCCTGATGGCGCCCTCCCGGCGGTCGGTGGTCGCGGCCGGGCTGACGGCGGCCGCGCTCACGGTCGGCGGGCCGATCCTGCGCCGGACGATCGGGGAGCGGTTGTCCGCCCGGACGGAGCGCCGCCTGAACGGGGTCGCCGATCCGGGACCGTATCTCGTCCCGCCCGCCGCGACCGATCTCCACGAGCGGCTGACGATCGTCGACCTCCACGCCGATTCGCTCCTGTGGGGTCGTGACCTCCTCGCTCGGGCGAGCCGCGGTCACGTCGACGTCCCGCGGATGATCGAGGGCAACGCCGCGCTCCAGGTCTTCGCGGTCACCACGAAGGTGCCGCGCCACATGAGCTACGAGCGGAACGACGACCGGAGCGACGACATCTCGCTCGTGGCGTTGGTCCAGGGTTGGCCGCGGGCGACGTGGCGCTCGCTCCTGGCCCGGGCCGAGCACCAGGCCGGGCGGCTCCAGCGGTTCGCGGCGGCCTCCGACGGCCGCCTCACCCTCGTCCGGTCCGCCACCGATCTCGACGGGTTCCTGGCGCGCCGCGCGGCCGAGCCGTCGCTCGTCGCGGGCCTGCTCGCGATCGAAGGCGCTCACGCCCTCGACGACGACCCCGCGAACGTCGAGCGGCTGGCTGCGGCCGGCTACCGGATGGTCGGGCTCGCCCACTTCTTCGACAACGCCTTCGCCGGCTCGGCCCACGGGGTGGCCAAGGGCGGTCTGACGCCCGCCGGGCGGGAGCTCGTCGCGGAGCTGGAGCGGCGGCGGATGATCGTGGACCTGGCTCATGCCTCCGCCGCAACGATCGACGACGTCCTGGCGATCGTGACGCGGCCGGTCGTCGCATCGCACACCGGCGTGCGCGGTGTGGCCGACCACACGCGGAACCTCTCCGACGAGCAGCTCCGGGGCATCGCCGCGACCGGCGGGATGGTCGGGATCGGGTTCTGGCCGACGGCCTGCGGCGGCGACGACGCAGCGTCGATCGCCCGCTCGATCGCGTACGCGGTGACGGTCGTGGGGGCGGACCATGTCGGTCTGGGCTCCGATTTCGACGGCGCGGTCGGGACGCCCTTCGACGTGTCGGGAATGGCCGTCCTGACGGCGGCGCTCCTCGCTCAGGGTATGGACGAGGCCGCGATCGCGGCCGTCATGGGCGGCACGGCGGTCCGGCTCCTGCGCGCGGCCCTGCCGCCGGCCTGAGCCGCCGAGAGCTTCGGCTGGAAGGTCGGGCCGCCGTGGTCACGCGGGCGCGGTGGCGGCGACGATCACGCCCCACCAGAGCCAGCCGGCGACGGTTGCGAGAGCGGCGACGCCGAGGGCCATCCGGCGATGCGCCGACCGGAATGGGTCGAGATGTTCGGCCCGCGCACCCGCCACGCCCAGCGCGCCGCCGAGGAGCGCCAACCCGGCCAGAAGGGCGATGGCGAGGCCCGCCGCCATCTGGACGAACCCACCGAACTCCTGTGTCGAGGGCGGCATCATGACGAGATCGATCCAGTAGGCGGGGAGGGCGCCGAACGCGACCGCGACGATGGCACGCCGGCCCGTTCCGGCGATCACCCCGGCGACGAAGCCGGCGACGAGTGAGGAGACCGCCGCGCCCACGGGCCCGAGGACTGCCCACGCGACCGGCAC
>DATAIW010000037.1:0-5381 GCA_036262455.1 Candidatus Limnocylindrales bacterium
CCTGGCGGAGCACGATCGGATCGGATCGCCGCTCCGGAGCGAGCTCGGACCCGGTGAACCGCCCGAGCGCGTCGAGGAGACCCTCCGCGCAATCGGTCTCACGGCGCCGGGCGAGCTCGTCGAGCTGTTCGGGTGGCGCCAGGTCCGGCCCGAGCTGCTGGGTGCGCCGCGCGTCGCCTGGTTCTGGCCGGCCCAGCCGCGCCATTTCGACGAAGCGGTCGACCACTACCGCCAGTCGATCGAGATCGGCGGCATCACCCCGGCCGCGCTCGAGAAGGCGATCCGGGCGGGCCAACCGCCCGAGGCGACCTTCACCGGGTTCTGGCGGACGGACTGGTTTCCGTGGCTCTTCGGGAGCCCGGAGGAATATGCGATCGAATGCCGCGACGGCGCGTCGGAGGCGCCCGTCTGGCGGGTCAACTGGCATCCGGACCAGGGCTTCCAGACGAAGCAGGTCGGGACGAGCGTGACGGACTTCATCGAGCGGGTCGTGGAGCTGTTTCGGGCCGGTGCGTACACCTGGGACCCGGCGGACCACTCCATCGTTCCGGTCGACGAGGTGTTCACGCAACGAGGTCTTGACGAGAATCGGCCGCCATGGGACCGCCATTACCGGCCGGCCTCGCTCCGTTCGACGAACTGACCGTACCCTCGCTCGCCGGCCGCGACACCGTCGCGAATGACCGCCCGGCCGCGGACGAACACGGACCGGACTGCGCCGGCGACATCCATCCCCTCGTACGGGGTGAAGTCACTCGCGTGATGGAGATCGGCGGCCCGGATCGTCCGTCGGGCGGCAGGGTCGAACAGCACGAGGTCGGCATCGCGCCCGACCTCGATCGCGCCCTTGCGGGCAAAGCCGAACCGTCGGGCCGGGGTCGTCGCGACGAGGTCGACCATCCGCTCGAGGGTGATCCGCCCGCCGGCGACACCGACCCCGTACGCCAGGGTCAGCAGGGTCTCGATGCCGGGCGCCCCGTTGCTGAGCTGGTCGAACGACACGCCGCGTGCCGCCTCACCCTTCTCGACGGCGACCCGGTCCGGGACGTGGTCCGTCGCGATCATCGAGAGATCTCCGGCGGCGAGGCCCGCCCAGAGCGCGTCGCGATCGGCCGCCGGGCGGAGGGGCGGGGTGACCAGGCTCTTGGCACATTCGACCGGGTCGCGCTCCGCGTATCGCTCATCGGTCAGGGTCAGGTAGTGGGGACACGTCTCGGCGGTCACCCGGACGCCGTCCGCCCGCGCCTGCGCGACGAACGTGAGCGCGGCGGCGCACGAGAGGTGGACGACGTGGATCGGGGCCCCGGTGGCCCGGGCGAAGGCCATCACCCGATGGGTGGCGACCGCCTCGGTCTCGGTCGTTCGCGTGGCAGCGTGGTGCCATGGTGACGTGTCACCACGCTGAAGCGCCGCGGCGACGGCGGCATCGACGAGGACGGGGTCCTCGCAATGGACCTCGAGCAGGCCGCCCCGGGCGCCGAGGATCGCCATCGCGTCGTGGATCGCGCGGTCGCCGAGCCGGAAGTCGAAGATCATGAAGGCCTTGGCCGTCGGCACGCCGGCATCGACCATCGCCGGCAGCTCCGTGAGTGGATCGTCCATCCCGCCGAGGATCGCGGGGCTCAGGGCGTAGTCGACCGCGGCGTCGGACGCGGTCACCCGCCGGAACTCCTCGATCCCGGCCAGAATCGAGCGATGCGCCGCCGCCGACGAGCCGGTGCCGGGGTTGTTGAACGCGAGGAACGTCGTCGTCCCGCCGAATGCCGCGGCTAGAGAGTCCTTGAAGAAGCGGTCGGGCTCGGCGTCGGTCCCGACGCGGGTGTGGGTGTGGACGTCGACCGCGCCCGGCAGGATGAGGAGCCCGGACGCGTCGACGATCTCGCGGCTCCCCGCCGCCAGACCCGACAGGTCGGTTTCGATCGTCTCGATGGCGCCCGTCCGGACCGCGACATCGGCCCGCCGCGACCCCGCGGCGGTGACGACGGTCCCGCCCAGGACGAGCAGGTCCGGCCCGAGTCCCTCGATCGACATCGTCACCCGTCGAGGATAGCCAGCGCGTGACCCCGGCGGGACCCAGGCGCAGGGCGGGCAAACAGCCGTCGCCCCCGCTGGACGTCGTCAGCCGGGCGCGACTGGTGTGTCGAGGATGGCCTGCAACACCGGATCACGGCCGGCGATGTAGTCGGCGGACGACAGGTCGGCGTGGATCTCCGGTTCGATCGTGATCCGCCGGTCGTCGGGCGTGCTCCGCTCCCAGTAGCGGGTCGCCATGTAGACCGCCTGGCCGCCGTACGGCAGGCCGATCCGGTGGGCGTCGCCGTACATGTTCGGGCTGCCGCCCATGTCCTCGCCGGCGAAGATCGCGCCGGTCTCCTGCTCGAGATCGGTCGCGAAGTTGGCGGCCGCGGAGAACGTGATCCGGCCGATGATCACGAACAGCCGGCCCGGCCGGTCGATCGCCGGGTCGCGGAGGGCGAAATCGAGGGGACCCAGGGTCGTGTTGTCGCCCCCGCCGTTGTGGCGCAGGTCGACGACGACCCGCGCGACGTCGGTCTGCTTCGCCCGAGCGAGGATCCCCTCGGTGAGCCGGCTCGTGCCCCGCTCGACCGTGTTGAACTGAACGAACAACGTTCGTGAATCCTCGAGGTACGTCCACCACAGGGTCTTGCCCTGGTCTTTGAGCCAGAGCGCGTCGGTCGGCGGCAGGTCATGCGGCTGGCCGGAGTTCCAGGCGACGTCGTCCTCGGCCGGGATCGGTTCGATCGTCACGTCGTGCTGCCCGCCGTCGCGACCGACAAGCGCGAACGAGGTCGGTCCGGCCGCGTCGATCACGCCGAGCCCGGCGAGCAGCTCGCTGCAACGCAGGTAGATCGGTCCGTAGGCGAGCAGGTTTGACGGGTTGTCGCGCGGCGCGAGGGGCTCGACGAGGGCGAGCACATCGGCGATCGGACGGCCGTTGACCGCCTCGACCCGCGAGCCGACGAGATCCTCATACGGCGCCCGCGCGGCCGTGATCACGAGGCCATCGCTGAACCGCCACCAGCGGACCGGGTACTCGTGCGTCCCGCTGCCGGGGATGAACGGGAAGATCCCGCTGTGGCCATCGCGACCGTTCCAGCTCGGCATCGCGGCGAGCCGGACGAGCTCGACGAGGGTTTGGTCGTCGGTCAGCCTCGGGATCCTGGCCTTGACGGCGTCCGCCGCGGCAACCCGGTCGGTGCGCTTCATCCCGTGCCAGCCGTCGGGATGGACGCGGTCGCGGGTGTCGAGCAGGGCGTCGATGTCGGCCCGCCAGCCGGCGGCCCGGTCGAGGACGTCGCTGGCGGATGGCGCGGCGGTGGCGGACGGCGGCGGCGCGGCGATCGACCCGCTCGGCGGGGACGACGACGGGGCGGTTGACGCCGACGGGACCGCCGGCGACGTGCCACACCCGGTCGCGAGCGCGACGACCAGGGCCCACAGCACGATCCTGCCAGATCGCAGCATCATGGCCGGCTCACGCCGTGTCCGCGACCGCATCGGCGGCGAGGCGCTCGCCGCCGACCGTGGCGGCCCGCCCGATCGCGCGAAGGGTCGCCCGGGCATCCTCCTCGTCGGCGGCCAGGGCCCGGATGAACCGCTCGTCGGCCTCGGCGAACGCCGTGCTCGAGGCGGCGTGGGCGGTGAGACCGGCCGCCGTCAGGACGATCCGGTACGAGCGGTGATCGTTTGGCGAGGGCGCCCGCTGCGCATGGCCGCGCTCGAGCATCGACCGGACAAAGTGCGACATCGACGTTGGCGGCATGCCGGTGCGCCTGGCGAGCTCGGTCGGGGCATGGGGTCCCTCGTCGAAGAGGACGCTGTAGACCGCGTACTCCTCGGGCGTCAGCGGGCTGTCGGCCATCGCTGCCGCCAGGAGCTCACCGACGGCGCGCGAGGCGGCGTAGACCTCGAACAGGAGGGAGAGCCTGGAGTCATCGCGTCGGATCACGGGACGATACTACCAGATGGCAGTAGCTCACTGGTGACGCGACGCCATGTGCACGCCAGGCGGGCATTGCGACGAACGAGCCGCCCGGATCGGCTGTTCCTTCGCCGACTTGCACGCCCCGTAGGCAGGACGGCGTCGGAGCGGCCCGTGTCGATCGTTCCTTCGTCGCAACGCCCACTGGGCGTGCAGTCGGCAGAGGCGCCGCGCCGCGCCGCGCCTCAGGCGGTCGGCTCGTCCGCGCGCCGCAGGCTGTGCCGTCCGCGCCGGAATATCCAGATCGCGAGAGCCAGGAACATCAGCTCGGCTCCGATCACCCGACCGAGATCGGTGTAGCGCGACCAGTCGACTGCGCCCACGACGCCACCGACGACCAGCGAGGCGGCGGCCGTCGCGAGCTGCACGAGCGCAGTGTTGCGAGTGCGGATGCGGTGCGCAGCATTCATCCGTCGACCTCGCTGATCACGATCTCCTGGGCGCCGTCCCAGAGGCAGCGCCGGCCGACCTCACGCAAACGGTCGGCCCAGCCGTCGTCCGGCACGATGGAGGCGAAATGGTTCGCCGCGAGCGGCCCGACCTTCGACGCGGTCTGGCACGCGCCGTACGGGAAGAAGATCTCGCATTCGCTGATCCCGCCCGGGTACATGGCGAGCATGCCGGGGGCGGGATGCGAGGTGTGGTTCTCGTAGTCGATGCCGGGCCGGAAGTCGCCATACGGGATCCAGGTCGACTCGCCGCTCCAGCGGCAATGGATCAGCTTCGAGCGGATCGGCAGCATCCGCCGGATCGCCTCGATCGTGTGGGGCGCGGCGGCCTCCCAGCGGGCGCTAAAGTGGAGGTCGCCGACCTCGATCTGGAGCGTCGTCATGAGCGGAGGATAACGGTGGCCGACGGCACCGGACCGACGATCTCGACCCACGTGCTCGATACCGAGCGCGGGCTGCCGGCCGAGGGCGTCCGGGTGCGCCTGTTCCGGCTCGACGTCCCGAACGCCCCGATCCGGATGACCCAGGCCCTGACCGACGGCGACGGCCGCGTCCGCGACCTGCTCGAGCGACCGCTCGTCGCCGGCGACTATCGGCTCGAGTTCGACTTCGGCCGCGAGGGCGACGAGTTCTTCCGGCGGATCGCGCTCGATCTCCGGATCGCCGACCCGACGCGGAGCTATCACGTCCCGCTGCTCCTGGCGCCCTACTCGATGACGACGTACCGGGGCAGCTGAGTGGACGTCGCGGCGCTCGCGGCGCTCGACGAGTTGCCCACGGACGCGTTCGTTGCCGCCGCGGCGCCGTGGTTCGAGGGGGCGCCGCGGTTCCTCGCCAGGCTCGCCCGCGCGCGACCGTTCGGCGACGAGTCGACGTTCTTTGCCCGCGCGGCGGAGATCGCGCTCGCCATGCCGGAGGCCGAGCAAGTC
>DATAIW010000038.1:0-5859 GCA_036262455.1 Candidatus Limnocylindrales bacterium
CGTCGAGACGATGATGTTCAGGAGGTAGATCAGGACGAGGTTCGTCCCGACGAAGAACATGCCGATGAACGCCAGCCCGCGCAGGACGTTCGTGAGGATCAGGACCAGGCGCCGGTCGAGGCGGTCGACGAAGACCCCGGCAAGGGCGGAGAACAGGACCGCCGGCAGGAGGAACGTCAGGATCAGCGCGCTCACCGCCGTTGTCGACCCGGTCGACTTCGAGATGATGACCGTGAGGCCGAAGATCACCATGTTTCCCCCGATCTGGGTCGCCGCCTGGGCGAGCCAGAGGAGGAGGAACGGCCGGTTGCGGAAGACGTCGAGCGCACCGCCGACCGGAGCGGGCGCGACCGCCGGCGATCCCCCGTCGCCCGTCACGGGGCGCTTGGTCGCGGCGCGGCCGCGGCGCTCAGGATCGGGTCACCGCGCCGCACGAATTCGACCAGGCGGCGTTCGATCAGGCGGCGCTCGACCAGGACGTGCCGTTGGCACGTCTGACAGCGCAGCCCGATGTCCGCGCCAAGCCGATCGACGAGCCAGGTGTCGCCACCGCACGGATGGACCCGTCGAAGGCGGACGAGGTCCCCGAGGTACAGCGTGAGCGCCGGGCGGTCGGTCATCCGGCGGAGGGTATCAAAGACCGGGATGACCATGGTCCGGAACGAGGTTTCGCTTCGTTGCCGGCAAGGTCATGGGGTCGTCGACCGCCTGGACGTCGACGGTCGCGGCCGGGTTGGTTGCCGACAGCTGGGCGATGATCCCGCCGACCCGGGTCAGCGAGCCCACGAGCGTCTCGGGCTTGCCGATCGCCCGGATCGTGAACGGGTCGCGGAGCAGGAACCCGTCGACGTCGAGCGACCCCGGAACGCCGCTCACGGCCGTCCGGGCGACCACCCGGAGGTCCTCGATCGCGATCGCCTCGGCGCCGGCGTTGCGCAGCTCGTTGAGCAGATCGTCGACGGCCGCGGCATCGATCTCGCCGTTGACCGTGATCTTCACGCCGCGTCCGGCGATCGGATCGAGACCCGCCCACGCCCGGATCCGGCCGAGCTCCGACACGAGCTGATCGACCGAGGTGGCGCCGTTCGCCCGATCGGTCCGGAGCTCGGCCAGCTGGTTCTGGAGCGTCGCGATCTCCGCCCGGAGGCGATCGTTCTCGTCGTTCATGTTGGCGACGATCGAGCTGAGCTCCTGGGCCGATTTCGACTGGAGCTCGGATCCGCCGGTCTGACCGCGGAGCTGGACCACGACCAGGAGGCCCAGGATCGCGGCAACGGCGGCGATCGTGAGCTGGCTGCGGAGATCGCGCATCGCCGGCTTCACGGCGCGGTCCCGGCGGGCCGGCTCGGGGCGGCTGGGGGCGTCGGGCTCGGAACGGAACGTGACTCGCGCAGGGTGACCGAGCCGGCGAAGGCCGGAACGTCGACCGTTTCCGGCTCGGCCCACGAGATTCCGATGCCGAACGAGCCGCGCCGTGTCCGGACGAATTCCCCCCAGCCGGGCGCGGCCGACAACCGAGCGAACAGTTCCTTGGGGCCGATGGCGAAGATCTGGTAGGGACCCGCCACGTAGGCCGCGTTGATCAGGACCGATCCGCCGATGTCGATGATCGCGGTCGAGGAGGCGATCCGTTCGCCGTTGATCGCGATCGCCTCCGCCCCGGACTGCCAGAGCAGGGCGACCACGGTCCGCAGATCCGCGGCGCCGGCGAGATAGTCGGCCTCGTTGGCGTCTGGCGGGACCGGCTCGGTCGAGTCCTCGAGCTTGAGGACGATTCCGGTGCCGGTGAGCGCGATCAATCCGGCGGCGATCCTGGCTTCCTCGAGTCGCGCATTCAGATCGCGGAGCACCGCCGCGGAACCGGTCCCCGGCTGCTCGATGTCCTGGATCTGCTTGCGCAGGGCGACGATCCGGGACGTGAGATCGGCCCGCTGAGCCTGCAGGGCAAGCGTCGTCTCCACGAGGGGCGAGCGTTCCTGGGTCGTGTACCGGACGCGCGGGCCCTCGGCCGCCAGCTGGGCCGCGATGAGGAAGCCCAGGGCGAGCAGGGCGATGCCGAGCGTGACCTGCCACGATGGAATCGCCCGGATCCGGGCGCCGATGGTCGTCACGTCCCGGTCGATGGGTCGCCCGATGCGGACGACTCCTGGGTGCCGTCCCGATCGGTCGGGGTCGAGACATCGCCCGGTTCGGCAGCTAGCATCTCCGGCGCGGCTCGATCGCCCGGGGTGTCGCCGCGGGATGGGTCGAGATCGGGCCGGGCCGTGTCGACGGTCTCGGCCGGGTCCCGTGGCAGCGACCAGTCGGTCGAGGACCACAGTCGCGACGGAGGCGCCGTGTCATCGGCCGGTGGCTCGCCGGTCGGCGGCCGCCAGAACAGCCGGTTGTCGCCGGTCTCGGCCCAGGTCCGCGGGTCCGGCCGGCGGCCGAGCCGGCGGAGCCCGACGGCGAGGATCACGACGATGACCACGAGGCCGATCGTCGCGAGTGGAGCGACGAGGAAGCTGATCGCGTCCGACCCGCCGCCGCGGGGTCCCGGGACGGGTGCGCCGGGCGTCACCGGCGGCTGCGACCCGACGATCTCGAAGGACGGGTTCGGCTGCGGTCCATTCCAGCCCGAGGGCAGCGGACCGACCGGAGCCGGTCTCGGGCCGAGGCGGGTCGGCGGACTTGCCCCGAGCTCAGCGAGCCAGTCGGCCTCGAACCCCGCGACGTCGCTTCCGAGCGCCGCCCGGAATGCCTCGTCGTCCGAGACGCCGTCGTGGTACGAGCGGATCAGCTTGACGAGGGCATCGCGACCATCGATCCGGACCATCCGGTCGACCGCCGAAACGCTCTCGGCATAGGCGAGGAAGAACCGGTCCGTGGTGGTCGGGAAGGCACCGGCGAGGCCGTCGAGGGGGATGATCGAACCATCGGCCGCCGCCTGCTTGACCTGCGAGCGATCGAAATCGCCATAACCGTCCGAGAGGTAGACGGCGAGGCCCTCGTTCAGCCAGTGGGGCGGGTCGTGATACGGGTTGTCGACCGCGGTCTGGAAGACGACGTGGGTCAGCTCGTGGGGGACGACGCTCTCGACCCAGCTGGCGTTGATCTCGTCGGGCGTGATCAGGGCGAAGAGCGTCCGGATGTCCGGGTGCGCCTGGCCGCCGACGCTCTCGCGGGTCGCCGGTCCGAGCGCATCGTAGAACGACTGCTGGTCGGCATAGATGAAGAAGTCGATCGGCTCCGATTCGGTGACGCCGAGGAGCTTGGCCGTGGCGGCCACGGCGTCGTCGCCGATCTTCAGGGCCCGCTTGCCGAAGGCCTGGTCGCCCTCGACCCAGTGGACCCGGACCACGTCGCCGTTCAGCGTCTTCCAGTCGAAGCGATCGTCGGCGTAGGTGTGGCGGATCGACGGGCCGAGCCACGTCCGGCCGGATTCATCGGTCACCCGCCAGCGGGCCGTGAACGTCGTGTTCGGCACGACGCTGCCGCCGGTCAGGTCGAGGCGGTAGTCGAGCGTCGAGGCGCCGGCCGACGCGCCCTCCGGCACGGTCTGCACGCTCGGCCCGATCGAACCCGGCGTGTCGATCAGGATCTCGACCCGCTGCGGCGTGCCGTTGATCGTGACCGGCTGCTTGAACTCGATCGCCTCGCCGAATTTCGAGGTGGCAGCCGGATCGCCGAAGGTGACCGGGTCGGCGGCGACCGCGACCGATGCGCTCGCACCGAGCAGGGCCCAGATCGCGACCACGACGAGGACGCCGGTTCGCCGGCCGCGTGACACGCTCAGCGGTCCCATGCGAGTCCTGCCATCCGGATGATCCCGAGGCCGTTCTCGTAGGCGCCGAGCAGGCCGCTCCGGGCCAGCGACCAGCTGACGTCGTAGGTCAGCGGGATCGTCGGCGCCTCGTCGCGGACGATGCCCTCGGCCCGGTCGAACGCCGCACGGGCCGCGGCCGGATCGGTGGCCGCGAGCGCGTCGGCCACCGCCCCGTCGAACGCGCTCGACGTCCAGCGGCCGTAGTTGTTCGAGGCGCCGCCACCGAGGAGGATGCCGAGGAAGTCGTTCGGACCGGGATAGTCGGCGATCCAGCCCATCGAGAACATCTGCGGCGGGTCCGCGGCGAGACGGTCGAAGAAGCCGGCGCCCTCGAGCTCGACCTGGACGGTCACCCCGAGCTCGCGCTTGATCTCGGCCGCGAACGCCCGGTCCGTGGCCCCGCCGCCGAGGAGCGTCACGGTCGGGAATCCGGAGCCGCCGGGGAACCCGGCATCGGCGAGGAGCTTGCGGGCGCCGTCCGGATCGAGCGCGGGCAGGAAGTCGGTCACGCTCCGGCCCGCGATTCCGGGCGGAACCATGCCCGTCGCCGGCGTGGCCGCACCGGCGGCGGCGAGGGCGATCAGGCGCCGCCAGTCGACGGCCCGGGCGAAGGCCTGCCGGACGCGGACATCGTCGAACGGCGGGCGCGACGTATCGAAGCCGTAGTACTCGAGCGACAAGCTGTCGGTCCGGCGGAGGAGCGGTCCGAGCGTGTCATCGTAGGCGAGCCACGTCGCATCGAACGGCGAGACGTCGGTCAGGTCGACGTCGTCCGCCTCGAACGCGGTCACCGAGCTTCGCCCGCCGATGTCGTGGATCAGCTCGACGGTCCCGATCGCCGGGCGGCCGGCCCAGTAGCGATCGTTCGCGCTCAGCGTCGTCTTCGTCCCCGTTGCCGCGGTCAGCACGTAGCCGCCACTGCCGACGAACCCGTCGCCGGGCTCGAGGGCCTGCGGCCCCTGATCGAGCGAGGCGGGCACGATCGCGAACGTCGGCCCGGCAACGATCGTCGGGAAATCGGTCGCCGGCCGGGTCAGGTGGACGATCACGTCGTTGCCGTCCGCGGCCAGCCCGACGACGTCGCGCTCACCGTTGCCGCGGGCGAACTCGAGCGCACCGCGAACGTCGCCGATCAGGCTGACGAGCGGCGATGGATGCTCCGGATGGATGATCCGGAACCAGCTCCGGACGACGTCAGCGGCCGTGATCGGAGAGCCATCGCTGAACGTGATCCCGGGTCGAAGGTGGAAGACAACCGTCGCCCCGCCATCGCGGAAGTCCCACGACGACGCGAGAGCGGGCCGGGTCTGGAGCTGGGCGTCGATCGCGGTCAGGCTCTCGAACAGCTGGGCCGAGATCGCGGCGCTGCCGATGTCGCCCTGGGCGGCAGGGTCCAGGTTGTCTGCCGCGCCGATGAGGATCCGGACGGTATCCGTGTCGGCAGCCCTGACGGCTGGCGCGCCAGGCCGCGGCACCACCGGGCCGACGAGGGTCGCCGACGCGACGATCAGGACGGCGACGAGGCCGAGGCGGACCCGCCGAGCCCTGCCGTCGGGTCGAGTCAGCCCGTCGGACGCGACCACCACGCCCCCGTGGGTACGAGACCGCGCGTCCCGCGTCGGCGGGTCTCGATCAGGCGTTCGACGGCAACGGGCTCGCGCAGGCGGATCCCGCGGACGTAGTCGTCTCGGGTGAAGCCGGCGAGGAGGGCGACGATGCAGACCCAGCGGCGCATGGCCGGAGTATAGGGGCGGGTCGGCGAGAGGCCCGGTCCGTCGCTGGGCCGGCCCGAGCGCCCGTGCGGCGACACCCACGGAGCCTGGGCGCCGTCGAGCGCCGGGCAGGAATTGAGGCCTCGCAAGTCACACCGCCGGGGGAACGATGCATTGCCGCGAGGCCTCTGTCCGGATAACGATGCGTCGTCGGAAACGTTAGGGCGATTCGAGGGAAGATCGTGGAACATCGACGGCGAGCAGCCAGAACCTTGGTGAAGACGACGAATTTCGCATGACCCTCCGCCTGCGCAACACCCTGACCCGGTCCGTCGAGCCCGT
>DATAIW010000039.1:0-14160 GCA_036262455.1 Candidatus Limnocylindrales bacterium
AATCGGAGCAGCCCCGGCGCCCGTCTCGCGTCCGTCCTGGCCCACAGCGACAGCGCCGCCCGGATCGGCCGCGCCGCGCTCGCGGGGGGCTTCGTGGAGCGCGACGTCCGCGGCCTGCTGGCCGGCCTCGCAGGATCGATCCCGGACCTGGATGCGCTCCTGCGCGACGGCGGCGACGACGACGTCCGGGCCGCCCTCGACGTGGCGCGGCGCCGGGAGTTTGCCGCCCCCGGCGCCGCCGTGCTGCGGATCGATGGCTGGATCGTGGCCCCGACGGAGGCCCGCGCCTGCGCCCTGATCGCGTTGGCCTGACAGCGCGCCCGGGTTCGTCAGGTCCGAGCGTGCTCCGGGGCGTAGTCCTCGACCTCGAAGGTCTGGCGCATCGGCACCTCGTGGAGGAACAGCACGAGCACGGCCGCCACGGCCCCCCCGATGATCCCGATCCAGAACGTCGAGGCGATCGCGATCGAGAAGGCCTCGTGGACGCCCTTGACGATCGCGGGGATCAGGCCCTGCCCCTCGGGCGGGATGACGGTCGCGAGCCGTCCGGCGAGATCGCCCGTCCCGAACAGATCGAGCCTGGTCGCAACTGGGCTATCGGGCGAGAACCCGGTCAGGAACGCCGGCGGAACGCCGGCCTTGACGATCTGGGCCGGCAGCTCGGTCGTGATCTTGTCAGCGAGAAGGGTCCCGGCCAGCGTCAGCCCGACGGTTCCGCCGATCTGCTGGAAGAACGTCAGGCTCGAGGTCGCGACCCCGATCCGATCCGGCGACACGGCGTTCTGGACAATCAGCGTGAACACCGCGAACGACGGCCCGATCCCGAGCCCGGCGAGGGCCATCCACAGCCACATGACCGGCCGGTCCGTGTCGGCCCGGAGGTTCGTGAACAAGAGGAGGGCCAGCGCGAGGAGCGCGAGGGACCCGGCCATCAGGATCTTGTAGCGACCGACCCGGGCGACGATCTGGCCGGATGCGATCGCGCTGAAGATCAGGCCGGCAAGAAGCGGCAGGAGGTTGTAGCCGGACTCGGTCGCGCTCGCGCCGCCGACGGTCTGGAACCAGCGCGGCAGGAAGATGACCGCGGTGAAGAACCCGAACGCGGCGAGGAACATCGACGCGACCGAGATCGAGAAGGTCCGGAGCCGGAACAGGTCGAGCGGCACGATCGGGTCCACCGCCCGCGTTTCGACCCACAGAAAGATCGCGCCGAAGACGAGGCCCACGAGCATCAGCCCGCCGACCGCTGGGTCGGTCCACTGGCCGGTCTGCTTGTTCGACAGCCCCACCAGGAACGGCGCGATCGCCGCCGTGAAGACCGCCGCTCCGACGTAGTCGATGTGCTCCGCCGCGTCGGGCCGCTTGATGGCCGGCAGCAGCCGCCACAGGATGAACAGCGAGACGAGCCCGATCGGGATGTTGATGTAGAAGATCCAGTTCCAGCTGAGCGTATCGGTGATGAACCCGCCGAGCCCGGGGCCGACCAGCGAGGACACCCCGAAGACCGCCCCGAACAGGCCGAGGTACTTGCCCCGCTCAGCCGGCGTGTAGAGGTCCGCGACGACCGCGAGGGCGATCGGGAACACCGCGCCGCCGCCGAGGCCCTGGAGCCCGCGGAACAGGATGAACATCTCCATGTTCTGGCTGAGACCGGCGAGGGCCGAGCTGATCAAGAACAGGCTGACCGCGAAGATGACGATCGGGCGGCGGCCGAACAGGTCGGACAGCTTGCCGTAGATCGGGCCGCTGATGGTCGACGTCAGGAGGTAGATCGTGACCGACCACGTGTAGAGCGTCTCGCCGTGGAGAGCCGAGATGATCCGCGGCAGGGCGGTCCCGACGACGGTCTGGTCGAGGGCGAACAGGAACATCGCGAGGAGGATCGCGCCGAGGATCTCGAGCTTCTGGCGCGGCGTCAGGTTGATGGCTGCGTCGGACGTGGGATGCGGCATCGAATCACTCCTGGGGGTTGGGCAGCGGACATCATGTCAGACTGGCGGAGTCCGCAGAACTCATCGCTGACGCGCGGCCTCGCAGACGACCCCCGGGCCGAGTTCGAATAGCCGAATACCGCGGGCAACCGGGCACGGGGACTCGACGTTCCGAGCCAGGCACCGCTCAAACGCCGATCGCCGACATGCGGCTATTCGAACCAGCAGCGCATCTCCGTTGGGAGGCGTGGCGCGCGGCGGCGCGCACCGCTCAAACGCCGATCGTCGATATGCGGCTATTCGAACCAGCAGCGCATCTCCGTTGGGAGGCGTGGGCGCGCACCGGCCAGCCCGCGACGATCACGGGCTGGCCGGGAGCGACCGGGACGACGACGCCGGCCGCCCCGTTGACGTTCGCGTGGCGGGCGTACGGCCGGTCCTGGGTGCGCCGGTGTTCGGGTCGATGATCTCCGGCTGGTACGGGATCAACCGGAGCTCGACGGCGGCCGACTACCTCGCGGCCGCCCGCCGACACCCGGCATTCGAGCTCCGCCCGGTCAGGTCGTGACGCAGGGAGATGGCGGATGGTTTCCGTCGTCGATCCGGACGTTGACCGTCTCGAAGGCGATCACCGCGTCGCTGCGAACCGTCAGAAGCGCGTTCCGGACCTCATCGACAGGCGGTCCCGCCGGGTACGCCCCGGCGATCCGGATCAGCCGGCCCCGACCTTCGGCCAACACGCCCCGGACAGAGCTCAACTGGTTCAGCAGACCGGTGCTCGAGCTGTCCTGCGCGAAGGCGTCGGCGTCGGCCAGGCTTGAATCGCCCGTTCCGGTCACGCCGTCCTGGTTGCAGACCTGAGCATCGATCGTCTCGATCAGCGTGCCGATGGTCGAGCGCGTCGAGATCAGGCCCCCCAGGATCGGTACCGGCGGATGGTCGGCGGGCAGGCTGGCGACGATCCGGTCGAGCCGGCCGCCCATCGCGAGGACAACGTGGTCGACCGCGGCGATCCGGTTCGAGATCGACAGGCTCTGGTCGTCGACCGAGCTGACCGGGATGCGCTCCGGGGCGGCAAACGTCCCGCCGGCGAGCGCTCCGATGAGGATCGTCGAGCTGAGCCCGCCGGTGATCAGGGTGCGGATTCGAATCATGAGTTGGCTCCTTTCGTTCGGGCCACGAGGTGGTGATGAGGCGGGACGGCCGTCGGCAGGCCACCGAGGTCCTGGGCCGTCGCCTCGGAGATTCGATCGGCGGTCAGGCCAGCCGCGGCGGCGGCTGCCCGGAGCGCGTCGATCGACGGGGCGTCGAACAGCCAGAACACGGTGGCGTCGTCGGGCACGGTCACTGCGCCCAGGTAGCGGACGTCGCCATGGGCCGACGCCTCGGCGGCCCGGGCGAGGCGCTCCGGGTCGGCCCGGCCCGCCGACGGCGGCCAGTAGCCTTCGATGAGGTAGGTCACGCGCAGCTCCGATCCGGCGATGAAGGTGGCACCCGACGGCAGGCTGGCCGCCGGGCGCCCTGGACCGATGTCCCTACTTGGCCTGGAGCTTGAACGTGGCCGAGGCCGCGCTCGGGAGGTAGCGGGCGGCGTCGCTGCCGGCCGGTGTCCACGTCGCCGTGAGCGGGTAGGTCCCGTTTTTCTGGGTGAGCTTGAGTTGGACGCTCGCGACGCCGGACGCGGAGGTGACCGCGGAGGTCGTCTGCGCTCCGAGCTTGAACGCGATCGTTCGGCCGGCCAGCGGCGTCCCGGTCGCATCAACCAGGGTCGCCGACAACGTGACCGTCTTGTTCGCGCCGCCGGTGAGCGTCCCGGTGTACGCCGTCGTCGTCGCCTTGCGGGCGATCGACACGTTGCCGCCGCCGGAGGCAGCGCTGTAGAACGTGTCGCCGGCGAAGCTCGCCGTGATCCCGTACGAACCGGCCGCGAGACCCGGGGTCCAGGCCGTCGAGGCGAGGCCGGTCGAGCTCGTGACCGCCGATCCGGACGCGCCGGGTACGGTCTCGACCGCGAAGGACACGGTCCTGCCGTTCACGGCCTGGCCGAACTCGTCGACGAGCGAGGCCCGCAGGCGGGCGCCGGTATCGAACGTTGCCGCCGTGTCGCCGACCGCACCGACGCTGACGTCGCGGGCCCGGATCGTGACCAACCGCGTGTCGAACTGGCACGCGCCGTGGCGGTCGCAGACGGTGAGCATCGCCGTGTACGGCTCATTGACGGGTGAGGGCGCGGCGTAGGCATGGGTCACGCTCGGGCCGGAGCCCGTCGCGTCCGGTGTCCCGTCGCCGAACCGCCACCAGTAGGTCAGGGTGGACTGGTCGTCCGTGCCGGGGTCGACTGCCTGACCGGTGAACGCGACCGACCGGCCCCACGCCGCGATCGTGTCGAGGCCGGCATCGACGAGCGGCGCCTGGTTGAAGATCTCGACGCTGAAGGTCTGGGTTGCGGTCAGGCCGGTGACGTCGGTGGCGGTCAGCAGCCCGGAGTACGTGCCGCTGCCCTGGAAGGTGTGCTTGGGCTTCGCTCCGAACGCGACGCCACCGTCCGAGAAGTCCCAGCGGAGCGTCGGGAAGCCGCACGGGCTGCTGCTGGCGGAGCCGTCGAACGTGATCGGCGTGCCCTGATCGCCGCTGTACTCGTGGCTGGCGCCGCCGCCGGAGTCGGGCGTCGGCGGGATGTTGTTCTTGGCGAGCGCACCGAGGGTCGCCGAGCCGGCGTTGCCCGTCAGCGCAAGCGGGACAGCATGAGTCGGAGCAGTGATGGATGTGATGTCGGACCCGACGACCTCGATCGGATCGAGCAGCGGGAACTTGATGGCTGCCGCGGCATGGAGCGTCCCGCGACCGGCGACGTTCGTCGTCGGAGCGTACGGATCAGCCTGCAGGCTGTACACGACGTCAGCGCCGGAGGGCTGGGTGCACGACAGGGCGATCGGGTCCGCGAGCGTCGACGGTGTCGCTCCGACGAACGCCAGGGAGCGGTTGAGCGAACCGCTGCCGCCGGTGAATGTGACGGCTCGCGTCGCGATGATGCCATCGCTGCTGACGGTGAACTCGAGCCGAAGCTGGATCGAGAGAACGAGGTTCAGCGTGCCGGTCAGGACGGTCCCGGCGACAGCGCGAGAGGCGAGTTGGATGTCCTGGGTGTCCGACACGCACAACCTGGCGCCATCACCCGGGAGCGGCATGGCGCATGAGGCCGTCCACGTCGCGTTCTTGTCGATGTCGTCCGACGCGCCGGACGGGCCGAAGTTCGTGCCGCCTGTCGGGTCGACCAGCAGCCCGGCCGAGCCCTCGATCTTGCCGGTCGCGACGATCGCCCCGCCGGTTGGGGTCAGGACGTCGGACAGGCCGAGCGTCTGGCCCTGGCGCAGGAGCGCGTCGTCGTAGTTGAGCGCGGTCGACGTCGCAGCCTGCCATGCGACGTGGTTGACCCGGCCCGTGGCGGTGGCGCCGTAGGCCCACCTGCCGCCGCCGAGAAGGGTCTCGAACACACCGGGCACACAGTCGTCGCAGACGCCACTGACATCGAAGTCGTAGCCGAGGTCGGATGTCGTTTCGCCCTGGTAGGCGAGCCCGATCGTCCTCGTCTGTGGCGCTGCCGTCGCCGAGCCGACGCTACCCAGAACGAGCAGCATGCCGCCGGCGAGGACCGCCAGGCGCTGTCGAAGTCTGTTCCTGATCATGTGCTTGACCTCCACCCCGGGGTTCGGTCTCCGCCGCGCTCATCGCGGCGCGAGTCGCCCACGAAAGGCACAGTCGCCTCGGGCCGCAGCCCGGACAGCCGGGAAAACCCTATGGATCGCCCTCACCTGCCCTACGCTGTGGGCGATGGTCGACGTCCTCGGTCGGATCACGGAGCAGGCCGCCCTCGACCGCTTCGTGACCGAGGCGCGAACGGGTGCGCGCGGCCTCGCGATCGAGGGCGAGGCCGGAATCGGCAAGTCCACACTGTGGGCGAGCGCCGTTGCGGCTGCCCGGTCCGGTCCGGGTCAGGCGTCCGCTGGCCTCGACCCGGCCGCGCCACCGGCCGTCGCCATCGTCCTCGAGGCGCGCCCCGCATCGCCCGAGGTCCGGCTGTCGTTCTCGGGCCTCGTGGACCTGTTCGAGCCCGTCGCCGACACCGTCCTCGGCGCGCTCCCCGGCCCGCAGCGCCAGGCGCTCGAGGTGGCGCTCTATCGATCGCCGGCGGGCGACAGCAGCGAGTCGGGTCTCGTCGGGGTCGCGGTCCTGACGGCGCTCCGGGCGCTGGCCCGTCAGCGACCCGTGGTCGTGGCGATCGACGACCTGCAATGGCTCGATGCGGCGACGTCGATCGCGCTCCAGCACGCCGTCCGTCGTCTTCGCTCCGAACCGATCGGCCTGCTGACGGCGACCCGGACCGGACCGGATGTCGAGCCGGCCGTCGATCTCGTGGGTCTCCTCGCCGAGGACGCCGCCGAACGGCTCCACCTGGGACCGTTGCCGATGGGCGCGATCCATCACCTGATCCGGACCCGGCTCGACGTCTCCCTGCCGCGCCCGACGCTCGTCCGTCTCCACGCCGATGCCGGCGGCAACCCGCTGTACGCGCTGGAGCTCGCCCGCCATGCCGCGAGCGCCCCCGACCATTTCGCCAGCGACGACAAGGCGCGCGTCCCGAGCCCGCTCGCCGATCTGCTCCGCCAGCGGCTGGCGGGTCTCGCCGAGCCGACCCGGGCGATTCTCCTCGTCGTGGCCCTGGCCGGTGGCGCGACGCTCGACGAGATCGCGCGCGCGGCCGGGATCCCGATCGGCGACGCCCGGGCACGCCTCGAGCCTGCTCGCCGGGACGGCCTCCTCGAACGATCCGGGAACGAGCTCCGGATCAGTCATCCGCTGATTGCCGCCGCGATCGCCGACTCGGCCGAGCCGGACGCGCGGCGCTCGGTCCATCGACGCCTCGCCGAGCTGGCCGACGAGCCGGAGACGCGGGCTCGACACCTTGCGGCCGGGGCGTCCCAGCCGGATCCTGCCGTGGCGGCGGCGCTGTCCGAGGCGGCCGAGCAGGCGCTGGCCCGCGGCGCGATCGACGCATCGGTCGAGCTCCTCGACGAGGCGCTCCGCCACTGGCCGGCGGACGACGGGCCGGGCCGGCGGCCGCTCCGCGTGAAGCTCGCCGAGCGGACGTTCCTGGCCGGCGACACGGCCCGTGCTCATCGCGACCTCGAGGCGCTCCTGCCGGAGCTCGTCGAGCCCGATCTCCGGGTTCACGCCGCGATCCTCCTCGGGACGATCGTGTTCTACGACGGGGACAGCCGGGTTGCCTCGCAGATCCTCCTCGACGAGCTCGTGCGAACCGACGATCGGGTCGGCCGGGGCCGGATCCATGCCCGCCTGTCATGGACGCTCGAGCACGACCTGGCCGCCGCCGCGGAGCACAGCCGGCTCGCCGTCGAGACGCTCGATCCCGCGGAGGCGCCCGATATCTACTCGTTTGCGCTGATGAACCTCGTGGTGGTCGAGTTGGAGCTGGGTCGCGGCGCCGATCACGAGGCGATGGAACGCGGTCATCAGATGCAGGAACGGGCGCAGTCGTGGGACCACAGCTCGCTGCCCGCGAACTGGGCGAAGTGGTTCGACGACTTCGAGCGGTCGCGGGTCCTGAACCATCTCTACCTGGATCGCGGTCGTCAGACCGGCGACGAGAGCTCCGTTGCCCAGCTGCTCTCCTATCTCGTCGAGCTCGAGGCGTGGACCGGGCACATGGACCTCGCCGAGGTCGTCGCCAACGACGCGGTCGCCGCGGCCGAGCAGACGGGCCAGCCCTCGTACCTGTCGGCCGCCCTCGCCCGGCGAGCTTTCGTCAGCGCGTCGCTCGGCAGGCTCGCGGACGCGCGGGTGGAAGCGACCCGGGCGACCCAGCTGGGCGTCGAGCTTTCAAGTCCATTGCTCGAGGCGCTCGGGCTCGGCGTCCTCGGCTTCATCGAGCTGTCCGCAGGCGCTCCGGAGGTCGCGGCCCGCCACACCGATCGGGCGCTCCTCAAGCTCGACGAGACCGGCATGTTCGACCACCCGATGTTCCGCTTCCACGCCGATCAGATCGAGGCCCACGTCCGGATCGGTGAGCTCGATGTCGCCGAGCGACTCCTCGATCGCCAGCGCGATCGGCAGCGTCGAGCGCCGCGTCCGTGGCTCGCCCTGACGGCGGCCCGGACCGGGGCGCTGCTGGCGGCCGCGCGCGGCGATGTGCCCGGAGCCGTGGCCCTCGTCGACGAGGCGTTGGCCATCGCGCCGACCCTCGCCTGGCCGATGGAGATCGGACGGACGTGGCTCGTGGCCGCGGAGATCCGGCGCCGGGCCGGACAGCGCAAGGCAGCGGGCGCCGCGGTCGCCGAAGCGATCGGTCGGTTCGAGTCGATCGGCGCGGCGGCGTGGCTGGCCCGGGCGCGACGTGACGCCGCCGCCCTCGGCATCGACCCGAGCGAGCATCCGGACAGCCTCACACCGAGCGAGGATCGAGTCGCCCGGCTCGCGGCCGGCGGGATGACGAACCGCGAGATCGCCGCCCGCCTCGCCATCAGCCCGAAGACCGTCGAGGCGTCGCTCGCGCGGACCTACCACAAGCTCGGGATCCGGCGGCGGGCCGAGCTCGCGACGCGGCTGGCACGCGAGACCTGAGCGCCGACGGCCACATCGGCGCCCGCAACCATCATCGCAGCCGCGCGCGGCGGCCCGGCGCCTGGCCCGTGGTCCGTCGGTCGGGCCCGTCGGACGCGATCGGACAGAGGCGAGTAGCATTCTGCAACCAACTCGACCGCCATCGTGGAGACCCGCGTGAAGCTCGGACTGCAGATTCCCTCGTTCACCTGGCCCGGCGGCACCCCCGCGATCGGCCCGACCCTCGCTCGCACGGCCCGTCTGGCCGACGACATCGGCCTCGATTCGATCTGGGTCATGGACCACTTCTTCCAGATCCGCGGTGTCGGGCCCGTCGAGCAGGCGATGCTCGAAGGCTGGACGGCTCTCGGCTTCCTCGCCGCCAATACCTCGCGCGCCAGGCTCGGGCTGATGGTCGGCGGCGTCCACTACCGGCTGCCCGGCTTGTGGGTCAAGGCGGCGACGACGCTCGACGTCCTGTCCGGCGGCCGGGCCTGGCTCGGGATCGGGGCGGCGTGGAACGAGGACGAATCGCGCAGCCTCGGCTTCCCGTTCCCGCCGCTCGGCGAGCGCTTCGAGATGCTCGAGGAGACGCTCCGGATCGCCCACGAGATGTGGCAGGGCGAGCGCGGCTCGGAGGCGGCCTTCGACGGCCGGCAGTTCCACGCGACGCGGCTGATGAACTCGCCGCAGTCGATCTCCCGGCCGCGCGTCCCGATCATGATCGGCGGCGGCGGCGAGAAGAAGACCCTCCGCTTCGTCGCCCAGTACGCCGACGCGACGAACGTGTTTGGCGGCCCCGAGGCGATCGCCCACAAGTACGAGATCCTGCGCGAGCACTGCGCGGCGGTCGGGCGCGACTACGACGAGATCGAGCGGTCGAACCTCCAGACGATCAACTTCGGCCGGGAGACGCCGAGCCAGGTCGTCGAGCGCTTCGGCGAGCTGGCCGACGCCGGCGCCCAGCACGTGATCTTCAGCGTGGCCGACGTCCACGATCCGGTCCACCTCGAGACGATCGGCCGGGAGATCCTGCCGCAGCTCCGCGACCTGTAGGCGGTCCCTAGCCGGAGATCTCCGCTCGCTCGGTGAAGAGCGCACTGACGACGAGGGCTCCGACGAGCCACGCAAGGACGACGAGCAGGGCCGTGTTCGGGTCGAGGCGGGCCAGGGCGGCCGCGTCGCCACCGCCACTGCCGATCGAACCGCCGGACGTCGCGACCACCGCGTTCGCCGCATTGAACGGCAGGTACTTGACGATGTCCGGCAGGAAGATCCGCGCGAACTGCTCGCCGAAGTAGACCGCGATCCCGACACCGATGCCGGCCAGCTGGCTCCGCGCCAGCGTCGCGATCGCGAAGCCGAGGGCGCACGCTTCGCCGAGGGCCAACCAGCCACGGAGGAGCAGCTCCGGGAAGGTCCTGAGCGTTGCCGCGTCGTCCACGCCGGTCATGGACACCTGGGCGAGCCCGCCCGCGACGATCGCGACGACGATCCCGAGCCCGAACGCGACGACCAGCCCGATCCCGACCATGAACCCGATCGAGGCGAACGAGAGGAGCTGGTAGCGGCTCCGGCTCTCGCCTCTCGCGACGGCCGCCTTCAACGTCCCCCAGGTCCACTCGGAGCCCGCGATCGCGGCGCCGTAGATCATCGCGAACAGCCCGCCGAGCCCGAGAATGAACGACAGGAGGAGCGTGTAGGCGCCGGGGAACGTGAGGAGGAGGCGCGCCTGGCGTGCCCCGTTGCCGGTCTGCTGCGGAGCGGTCACGCCGACGGCGAGGTAGATCAGGGTGAGCAGGCCCACGAGCAACCCGAACGTGACCCAGGTTGCGGGTCGTCGGACGAGCTTCCGGAGGCCGGCCGCGAACAGCCTCATCGGACGCCTCCACCGGCGCTGACGTTGCCGCCTGCACTGCCGAAGAAGGTGCCCTCGTGGCTCGCGGCGTCGTCGCCTGCGGTCAGCTCGAGGAACAGCGATTCGAGGTCGTTGCCGGACTCGAGCCCGGACGCATAGATGCCCGCCGCGGCGAGGGAACGGTTGAGCTCGGCCGCTCGATCGGGGGTGATCCGGAGCGACAGCCAGCCGCCGTCCCCGTCGGGCGTCGAAGCCGTATCGGGAACCATGCCGTCGAGGATCCGCCGGGCGGCCGCGACCTCCGACGGCGCTACCCGGACCCGGACGAGGCCCTCACCGGCGAGGAGGTGCGCGATCGGGCCCTCGCGGACGAGGCGGCCGGCGGCGATGATCCCGAGGACGTCGGCGAGCTGCTCGACCTCGCCGAGGATGTGGCTCGAGACGAAGATCGTCTTGCCGTTCAAGGCCAGCTGCTTGAGCATCTCGCGCATCGCCACGATCCCCGCCGGATCGAGCCCGTTCGACGGCTCGTCGAGGAGCAGCAACCGCGGGTCGCTCAGGAGCGCGGCCGCGATCCCGAGCCGCTGCTTCATCCCGAGCGAATAGGTCTGGACCTTGTCGCGGGCGCGGTCCCGCAGGCCGACCAGCTCGAGCAGCTCCTCGATCCGTGAACGGGTGGTCCGGGCGCCGCTTGCCGCCAGCGACCTGAGATTCTCGCGGGCCGAGAGGTACGGGTAGAAGGAGGGCGACTCGATCAGGGCGCCGACATCGAAGAGGTGACGCCGGTCGCTTCGTCCGAATGGCTGGCCGAGGACCTCGATCGTCCCCGCATCGGGATGGATCAACCCGGTCAGGAGGCGCATCGTGGTCGTCTTGCCCGCGCCGTTCGGGCCGAGGAACCCGTAGACGACGCCGGTCGGCACCGACAGGTCGAGCCCGGCGAGGGCCATCCGCGAGCCATACCGCTTCTGCAAGCCGCGGGTCGCAAGGGCGAGGCCGTCGGTCAAGGGAGATCTCCGGTGGGGTGGGCGGCATGAGCGGTGTCGAGCGGCGCCCAGGTTCGGATCGTGCGGTGGCCGGCCTCGACCTGTCAAACCAGGCGGCTGGGCGATACCCCCTGGGGGTATGGCTTCCGTGCTAGGATGCGAGGCGATGGCCGACGATCCGATCCCTTCCACACCCAACGACAACGCGACCCCGGTGACGAAACCCGCGACTCCGGTCGATCCCTTCGGGGGCCTTTCGATCGACTTCGGGGGCGGCCCTTCGGCCACGCCGGACGGCATCGCCAATGGCAGCACGGCAGCCCCCGTCTCGTTCGGCGCCCCCGTCTCGTTCGGCGCCCCGCTCGAGACGCCCGCGACGCCGATCGCGCGATCGGGGCCGGGTGGCCCGGTCGGTGGCCCGGTTGGTGGCCCCGACGACGGCGCCGACCGTGACGCGAACCGGACGAAGGTCCTGATCATCGGTTCCGGTCCGGCCGGTCTGACTGCGGCGATCTATGCCGCGCGGGCCAATCTGGAACCGATCGTCCTCGCCGGCGTCGTGCCCGGCGGCCAGCTGATGATCACGAGCGACGTCGAGAACTATCCGGGGTTTCCGGACGGGATCCTGGGGCCGGAGCTGATGGGCAAGTTCCGTGAGCAGGCCGAGCGGTTCGGTTCGCGGGTCCTCGACGTCGACGTCGAGCGGGTGGATTTCTCGGAGCGGCCGTTCCGGGCCTGGGCGCGCGGCATCGAATACCGAGCCGACGCGGTCATCGTCGCGACCGGAGCGTCGGCGCTGTGGCTCGGCCTCGAGAGCGAGACCCGGCTCCGCGGACGCGGCGTCTCGGCGTGTGCGACCTGCGACGGCTTCTTCTTCCGGGACAAGGAGATCGCGGTCGTCGGCGGCGGCGACACGGCCCTCGAGGAGGCCACCTACCTGACCCGCTTCGCGACGAAGGTCCATCTCCTCCACCGGCGCGAGGCGTTCCGCGCCTCGAAGATCATGATCGACCGGGCGATCGACCATCCGAAGATCGAGATCCACACGAACACCGCGGTCGACGAGGTCCTCGGCGGGACCAAGGTCGAGGGGCTCCGCCTCCGTGACACCGCGACCGACGAGGTCCGTGACGTCCCGATGGAGGGCCTGTTCGTCGCGATCGGCTACCGCCCGAACACCGAGGTGTTCAAGGAGCAGCTCGAGGTCGACGAGAAGGGCTACCTCATCGTCCATGACGAGACCGGCTCGAAGATCGACGGTGTCTTCATCGCCGGCGACGTCCACGACCATCGCTACCGCCAGGCTGTCACGGCAGCAGCCGATGGCTGCAAGGCCGCCATCGACGCCGAGCGCTGGCTCGAGGCCGAGGGGATCAGCGAGGCCGCCACCGCCACCGCCTGGTAGGCCGCGTAGGCCCGGGCGCCGCGGGCGCCGCGGGCGCCGCGGAGCGCCGCCCGGCGCAGCCCCCGGTGGACGCTCGTCGCCCTCGATCGCCGCGCCAGATTGCGTCCAGCTGAGCGCTGCGAATAGCCGAATATCTCGCGGGCGTGCCCGCGGCCAGCTCGAGACCTCGGGTCCGTCGCGGTCATTGCCCGGCGATGAGGCCGGGCAACCGATCAGCGAGGGCGGCGTCCAGGACCGCGATGACGGCGGCCAGGCGGTGGAGCCGCAGCCCCTCGAGCTTGCCTCGTTCCAGTCGCGACAACGTCGTTTGGTGCATGCCGGCGAGCCGAGCCAACTGCGCCTGGGTCATGCCGGCACGCGTCCGGGATTCGCGGACCCAGCGGCCGAGCAGCTCCATGCCCGTCGTGACGATCCATTCAGGACTCGTCGCACGACGACACGGGTTCGCGACATGCGGCCTCCGTGGGACGCGCGTCGGGCGATGCCGGTTCGGATGCATGGACGACATCGAACACGATCGTCCTCATCCGCGAATGCACTGAGCATGCACTGGGACGGACCGCCGCTGGCCGATATTCGGCTATTCGCAACGGCCTCGCGGTGTGTGTTCGGCGCTCGAGCGCAGCGCCGAGCCCTCCGGAACGATCCGGACGAACCGTGCGGGCATCTGAACGCGGAACTGCAATATCTCGTTCCGACGGCCGGGTCTTCGCGGCCTCCAACGGCATCCGCGCCAGGGCCGCGGCTCCGTTCGGTCCCGGGCCCGCCCTTCGCCGAGCCGGTCGCGCCGGCAGCGTGATCGCGGGCGCCGACCGGCTACGATGACCGGGTGAAGCATCGATCCGCCACCCTGGTCCACGAAGGCGGCATGCGGTTCGCCGCCGAGACCGGGACCGGCCGGAAGCTGCTGTTCGGGGACGAGCCGGACCGAAACGAGCAGTCGCCCGTCGAGATCGTGGCCGTGGCCCTGGCGGCCTGCTCGGCGATGGATGTCGTCTCGATCCTCGAGAAGAAACGGCAGGTCGTCGATTCGTACCGGATCGACGTCCGGGCCGAGCAGCGCGCCGACTACCCGCAGGTCTACACCAGGATCGATGTCACCCACATCGTCGAGGGCACGGTCGTTCTCGAAGCAGCAGTCCGCCGGGCCGTCGAGCTGTCGGCCACGAAGTACTGCCCCGTCAACGCGATGCTGTCGGCCGGGGCGACCGAGGTCCATCACCACTTCCGGATGCGCTGCACCGGCCTGGAGCCGAAGGAAGCGTCGGGCGAGGTCATGGTGACCGGCCCGGAGCGCCGTCCCGACATCATCACCTGAGCGACGCCGCGAGCGGCGCACGAGCGGTTGCATGACTATGCGTC
>DATAIW010000040.1:0-7486 GCA_036262455.1 Candidatus Limnocylindrales bacterium
GGCCAGGGTGCCGAGGAGGTAGTACTCCGCGAAGTCGCGGTCGTCGAGGAGCTTGAACCGGGCGAGGGTCTTGGCGGCGACGACGAATCCGATCGCCACGTCCGTCCCGGTGAGGACGAAGACGACGATCAGGATTCGCTCGAGGATCCCGATGGTCGACCCGACGCGGGCGCTCGTCCCGAGGGGCGCCGGCGCCGGGTTCGACCGCACGGGAGCCGCGGCGGACGTCGGCGCCGGAGCGGGATCGGGCTCGGCGGTGACCCGCGCGTCCAGCGGCCCGAGCCGGATCGACCAGTGACGGGTCGTGGACGCCGGCACGTTCGCGGACGGATCGCGGGGCGTCGGCACGTTCGCGGACGGATCGCGGGGCGTCGGCTCGGTCGCCGGGGCCACCCGTCCGCCCCAGCGATGCTCGCCGTCGACGCCGGCCTCGACCGGCCGGACGAGGATCCCGACGAACAGCGACGCGGCGCGGACGTTGACGATCGCGAGCGACACGAGGACGACGAACCCTCCGACGACGGCATGGACCGTGGCACGGTCCCAGCCATCCAGCCAGCCGTCGATCGCCGACGTCCATCCGGTCGTCAGGGGCGTGGTCGCGAGCAGGGCCGCCCAGCCCCAGCCCGACATCGCGAGGTGGGCGGCCTGGTCGGCGAGGAACAGGGCGGCCGGTCGCGGTGTCCAGGCCCGGCCCAGGTGGTCGGCGGCCGGTTGGGGGCCCTCGTGCCGCTCGTGCGCGTCGCGCAGGGCGTCGGCCGCCGCCCGCCGGGTCAGGACGACCTTCGTCCGGTCGATGACGACGTGGCTCACGCCGACCAGCGCGACGAAGGCCCAGCCACGGTCGGCAAACGCGAGGCCGACCGGCACCAGGCAGCCCGCGACGATCAGGCCGTGGACGAGGAGCCCGGCGGCCGCATCCGTCCCGCTTCTCGACTTCAGGCGCGCGACCCGCCCGGTCTGCAGCACGAAGTCGGCGACGAGATGGGCGAGGACGAGCCAGGCGAGGAGGAGGATCGGGTCGGCGGTCATGCGCCCATGGTCGCCCGCTGGAGCAAGGTCCGCACGACGCGCGACAGCTCGCCGAGTCCGCGCAGGTGGGCACGGTCCGCCGCGACGGAGATCGTCGCCCGGCTCACGTGGAGCTGCTCGGCCGCCTCGGATCGGCGCAGGCCGTCGACGATGATCGGCCAGGCGATCTCGCGCTGCCGCTTCGTCAGCTCGGCGAGGAGCTCGCCGAGGAGCGGGGCCAGCCCGTCGAGGAGGTCGTCGGTCTCGGGATCTCCGCTGACGACGGCGAGTCGCTCGCGCCGGGCGGCGGCCATCGCCAGCCGCTCGCGGGCGGCGATGAACGCAGGCCCGCTCCGCTGCGTGGCCGGACCGTGGCCCGGATCGACCTCACCGGCGACGACGACCCAGCGCATCTTGACGCCCTCGGGATGGAGGCCGGCCCGCAGGATCGCGGTCATCGGGTCGGCCGTGGGCGCGAGCAGTCCCTGGAGCTCGTCGCCCTGGGTGAACTCGAACGGGGCCAGCAGCGCGCCGGCCGGATAGGCCTCGGTCAGATCGGCGCACAGGACGCGCAGCCACGCCGTGGCCGCGACCGCGTCACGGCGCGAGCGGATGACATCCCCGAACAGGATGATGGCGGCGGGCACGGAGGGAGGCTAACTGACCACGAATTAGCCGTCAACGACTAATTCCGCTGCGATTAGTCGTCGAAGGCTAGCCGATCCCCGCCTCGCTCAGGATTCCGGCGATCTGCACCCGGGCCGCCGGCGTGTCGAACCGGAGCAGCGCGTCGGGCTCGACCGCCCGCTCCTCGACCTTGCCGCCGCGACGCAGGTACAGGACCGGGTAGATCGCGCCGCTGCCGTCAGCCTCGAGGGTGACCGCCAGGGCGTCGCCGTCGCCGTCGTCGCCGACGGCGTCGACGAAGGCCGCGAGGGGCACGACCCCCTCGTCGCGCGGGCCGACCGCCGGGTCCAGCGAGACGACCTTCGCGAGATAGGCGCGCTGATGCCACAGCTCGGGCGTGGTGGCGAGCTCTTCGAGGACGACGTCAACGAGCCCGGTCGCAGGCAGCAGTCGACGCTCGGGAGCCGGGTCGGCGGGTCCGTGGTCGCGGGCGATGTGGCCGGCCAGGACCCGGGCGTTGTAGCGCGCCCCGTGGACCGCTCCCGAGTTCGCCGGCAGGCCGTGCTTCTTCAACCCGGCCGAACCCTGCCCGATCGTCCCGGCGAAGTAGATGCCGGGCACGGTCGCGCTCTCCCAGTACGGGGTCTGGGCCGGCAGCCGCGCCTGACCGAACGTCGAGACGCCCAGGGCCGGCAGGTCCTGGAGCGGCGTGACGAAGCCGGTCGCCGAGATGACCTCGTCAACTTCGATCGCCATGTCGTCACTGCCGTCGGACGGCCGGACGGTCACGACGATCGGCGAATCCGAACCCGCGGCGCCGCGCACGATCCCGCCGATCGACGCGTCGAGGACCGAGACCCCACCGCCCAGGACGTGATCCTCGAACGGCTGGACGTACCGCGCCCGGACGCCGACGAGCGACTTCGTGTTGACCGACAGCTTGGCCGGCGACGGCGAGCACAGGATGATCCGGCGGGCCCACGGCAACAGGCCGGTCGCGAGCTCGAAGCCCGAGTTCTGCTTGCCCATGATGAAGATCCGCCGGCCGGCGTACGTCTCGGCCGGTCGGGTGTCGGCATAGTGGGCCGCGAGCTCGATCCCGGGCGTGGCCGGCGAGTACGGCTCGGCCACGCCGACGGCGAAGACGAGGGACCTGGCGCGGTACTCGCCATCGGTTGTCTCGAGGACGAACTGTGCCCCATCCGGACGATCCTCACGGCGGGTCGCGGTCCAGCGGCAGTCGTAGCGGACCTGCGTCCCGGTCCGCTCGGCAAAGGTCGCGATGTTCCGCTCCATCTCGGGCCGCGACGGGAAGTAGGACGACCCGTCCATGAGGTCCGGCATGATCGCGCGCTCGCCCGGGGCGTCTCCGAGCAGGGAGTTCCAGTCGTAGCGCTCGTACGCCGGGGAGTCGCGCTCGACCGGCGCAAACGGCTTCGTCCAGGACAGCAGGCGCTGGAAGAACGGCCAGCGCCGGAACATCCCGCCGGGCGACGGGTCGGCCGACACGACGGCGTGGTCGACGCCACGACGGCGCAGCGAATAGGAGACCTGGATCGCGCCCGCTCCGCTGCCGACGACGACGACCGGATAGTCGCCGGGCGGGAAGGGCCGTGGGTCGGCCGAGCCGTCGCCGGCCAGGCTCAGCTCCGCCACCGGTTCGCGTTCCGCAGACGGCGCGCCTGCGCCTGGAGCATCCGGTACATGAGCGGCGGGTTGTCGAGCAGCACGCTCTTCACCGCCGGGCCCGCCAGGACCAGCGTCCGCAGCGGTCGCGAGGCGACGATGTCGGCGCCGGGCGCCTCGCCGAGGAGGATCGAGACCTCGCCGAAGAAGTCGCCGCGGGCGAGGGTCGCCCGCTGGGTGCCGTCGATCACGACCTCGGCCTCGCCGTCGAGGATGACGTAGAAGGCGGATCCGGAGAGTCCCTGGCGGAGGACGCGGGCCCCGTCGGGGAAGACCTCCTCCTCGAACATGTGGGCGATCCGCTCGAGCTGCGGGGTGGTCAGGTCGGCGAACAGCGCGAACCCGGCGATCTGGTCGACGATCTCGTCGCGGGTGGCCATCGGGCGTGCGTCCTCTCTTCCGTTCGGTTGCTCCATTCTGCCACCCGGCGCGGTTGACGGGGGCCCGATCGAACGCGCAGCATCAGGCCCTGCCAGAGGAGGACCCGTGACGCTCACCCAGGACCGCCGCACCGAGCTGCTGGGCGGCTGCCCGCTGTTCGGCGGCGTCAGCCAGGAGGACCTCGCCGCGATCGGCGCGCGCGCCCTCGAGGTCGACTTTCCGGCCGAGCATGTCATCGCCCGGCAGGGCGAGATCGGAACCGGCCTGTTCGTCGTCACCGCCGGGGCCGTCCGCGTCGTCCGCGACGGGGAGGAGCTCGCCCGCCTCCGGACCGGCGACTTCTTCGGCGAGATGTCCGTGATCGACGGGCTGCCGCGCGTCGCCCAGGTGATCACGACCGAACCGACCCGCTGCCTGGCTCTCGCCAGCTGGGAGTTCGAGCGACTGGTCCTCGAGCACCCGACGATCGGGCTCGCGATCCTCCGCGGCCTCTCCGCCCGGCTGCGGGCGAAGACCGAGCTTCCGCAGCACTGACGGACCTGCCACGCCTCCCGACCGCTCGATGACCACGCTGCCGACCGGCACGGTCGCCTTCGTCTTCACCGACATCGAGGGCTCGACCCATCTCGCCCAGACGTTGACCGACGAGCGCTGGGAGGCGATCCTCGCCCGGCACCGCGAGTTGATCCGGGCAGCCGTCGCGACCCACGGCGGCGTCGAGGTCTCGACCGAGGGCGACGGCTTCTTCCTCGCCTTCGCCCGGACCTCCGATGCGGTCGCGGCGATGGTCGACGCCGAGCGGGCGCTCTCCGCGGAGCCCTGGCCGGCGGATGCGCTCGTTCGCGTCCGGGTGGGCATCCATACGGGCGACGGTCGCCTCGACGGCGAGGGCTCGTACGTCGGAGCCGACGTCCACCGGGCAGCGCGGGTCGCCGCCGCCGGTCACGGGGGCCAGGTCCTGCTCTCCCAGACGACCTCGACCCTCGTCGCCGACGAGCTGCCGCCCGGCGTCGGCCTCCGCGGTCTCGGCGAGCATCGTCTCAAGGACCTCCGGCCGGAGCGGATCTGCCAGCTCGTCATCGAGGGCGAGCGGTCCGAGTTCCCACCGATCCGCTCGCTCGATCGTCGTCCGAACAACCTGCCGACCCAGCTGACGAGCTTCGTCGGCCGCGACGCGGAGTTGCGCGAGGCCGGCGAGTTGCTCCGGACAACCCGGCTCCTGACCCTTACCGGACCCGGTGGAACGGGCAAGACCCGCCTGTCCCTCCAGCTCGCCGCCGACGTCAGCGACCGCTTCGCCGACGGCCTGTGGTTCGTGGCGCTCGAGCCGGTCCGGGACCCTGGCCTGATCGCGGCCACGATCCTCACGACGCTCGGGCTGGTCGAGGCAGGCGGTCGGCCGGCCCGCGACATCCTCGTCGAGTGGCTCGCGCCGCGCGAGGTCCTCCTCGTCCTCGACAACTTCGAGCAGGTCATCGACGGCGCGCCCGTCGTGGCCGAAATCCTGCGTGGGGCAGCGCGGGTATCAGTCATCGTCACGAGCCGGGCGCCCCTCCGGGTGAGCGGCGAGCAGGAGTACCCGGTCCCGGGCCTGCCGGCGCCGCGCGACGTCCTCGCCCTGTCGGCCCTCGAGAAGATGAACCTGCCCGCGGGCGACCGGCTCCTCGACGCGGCGGCCGCGACCCAGTTCGAGGCGGTTCGCCTGTTCATCGCCCGCGCCGTGGCGGTCCGCCCCGACTTCCGGGTCACCAACGAGAACGCGCCGGCGGTCGCCGGGATCGCGGCCCGCCTGCAGGGGATGCCGCTGGCGATCGAGCTGGCCGCCGCCCGGGTCAAGCTCCTCCCGCCCGAGATGATCCTGAATCGGCTGGAGCACCAGCTCGGGGTGCTGTCGGTCGGATCGCGCGACCTGCCCGAGCGGCAGCAGACGCTGCGCGGGGCGATCGCCTGGAGCCACGCCCTGCTCGGCCCCGGCGAGCGCCGGCTGCTCGCCCGGCTGTCGGTATTCGTCGGCGGGTGCGAGCTCGACAGCGCCGAGGCGGTCTGCGGCCCGCCCGACGAGCTCGACGGCGTCGACGTGATCGACTGCCTGACGTTCCTCGTCGACCAGAGCCTCGTCCGGGCCGAGGACGTCGACGGCGGCCTGCGCTTCCGGATGCTCGACACGATCCGCGAGTTCGCCGCCGAGCAGCTGGCTGCGAACGGGGAACGTGACGCGATCCTGACCCGCCACGGCGGCGCGGTCGTCAACCTCGTCGAGACCCTGACCGCGCGCCTGAGTGGCGACGACCAGCGCCGCTGGCTCGGGCGGCTCGAGCGCGACCACGACAACATCCGGGCGGTCCTCGACCGGGCGGTCGCGGCCGGCGATGCCTCGGCCGCGATCCGGATCGGCTTCGCGATGTGGCGCTACTGGCAGAAGCGGGGCCACCTGGCCGAGGCACGGCGCCGGCTCCAGGCCATGGCCGACGCACCGTGGTCGCGCGACGACCCGCGGCTCCGGGCACGCCTGATGGAGGCGCTCGGCGGGGTGTGCTGGTGGCAGGCCGACATCACGGCGATGGGCGTCGCCTACGCCGAGGCGCTCGAGCTGTGGCAGGCGATCGGCGACAGGCGCGAGATCGCGAACGCGCTCTACAACGACTCGTTCCGGTACGCCCTGAGCGACACGCCCGGCGAGCGCGACCCGGAGCGGCTGGGCTACAAGCAGATGCACCGGGCGCGCGACCTGGCCACCGAGGCCGGCGACGAGCGGGGCCGCGCCAACGCCCTCTGGGGGATCGGAAACTGGCTCTACTTCCATGGCGGAGAGGACGGCGGCGCGAGCCAGTTCGACGAGGCGCTCGTCGTGTTCCGGCGGCTCGGCGACCGGACGATGGAAGCCTGGTCCCATCACATGCTCGGCACCTCGCAGATCCGGCTGGGGACGCTCGAGGAGGCCCGTCGGAACGTCTCGGCGGCGATGCGCCTGTTCCACGGCTTCGGCGATGTCGCCGGACTCGCGCTGACCCTCGATGACTTCGCCTCGATCGCGATCGCGGAAGGCAACCTGCCGCGGGCGGCGAAGCTGTGGGGCACCGCCCGCGCCCTGTCCGCCGCCGGCGGCGTCGGCATCGCCGACTTCGTCGAGAGCCAGTTCGAGTTCTACGGCCGACCGAGCACTCGCGAGTCCGTCGACCCGACCGAGCTCGACCGGCTCGCCGAGGAGGGCCGGGCGATGACCCTCGACGAGAGCGTCGCGTACGCCCTGGAGTTGGACATCGACGCGCTCGCGCCGCACGACCACGCGGGTGCGATCCGGTGATCGAGCCGCAGTCCGTGCTGCCGATCCTGATGCTCGATGACGACGAACCGCCGGCTCCGGGACCGGCCACGGCGTCCAGGCTCGGCCCCGATGACGATCCCGGCGTCCTCGTCCTGACCTGCGCCAACTGCGGAGCGGCGATGGACGAGCGGAAGTGCAAGCTGATCTGCCGCTGAGGGCCGCCGCGCGGGCAGGGCCCTGGTCGCGCAAGCGAGGCTCCGGTCCACGCCGCGGACCAAGCGACGGCCGTCCCCTGGCACGGCTCGCCGAGACGCGGATTTCGACCCTTCGGCTGCCGCCTGGTCCTCACCGTGGACCGCCCGACGGCAGGACCGACCCGAGGCTCTCGGGCCGGGGGCGTCGACGGTCCCTTGGTCCGCGGACCGGACCAGCAACCGTCGAGGGGGGACGGCGCAGGCGCCCGGCGGGTGCGGCACGGAACCCACGATACCCGTCCGGCGGGCCTACCGAGCACGA
>DATAIW010000041.1:0-4575 GCA_036262455.1 Candidatus Limnocylindrales bacterium
TCCCGTTCATGGTCCCGTTCGCGACCGACGCCAAGCACACCGCCGCGCTCGACGTCCCGACCTACGGCTTCTCCCCGCTCCGTCTCGACCCCGAGGAACGGTTCATGGAGCGCTTCCACGGGGTCGATGAACGGGTCGGGATCGACGCGCTGCGCTGGGGATTGCCCGTCCTGTACGACGTGGTCCGCCGCTACTGCGGCTGATCCGACCCCGGCCGGGCGCTCCGCGGAACGCGGTTCAGCGGTGCGCATCGTCGCCGCATCCAGCGCGACCCGCAAGGCCGCCCTACTCCGTGCGGTTCTTGATCAAGCGTCCGCGGCGCGAGATCGCGTGGGTCGCCAGGGCGGCGACGCCCATCGCGATCAGCGCCCGCTCCGCCGTCGGCATCGGTCGGACGGCCGACAGGAACTGATCCGCCCGGGCCCGGTCGACCACCCGCAGAAGCGCCGCCCCTCGCGGCGTCAGCTGGAGCGTCCGCTGGCGGCGGTCCTCCTCCTCGACCCGGCGCTCCACGAGGCGTCGCCGGACCAGCCCGTCCACCAGCCGGCTCGTCGCCGACGGTGAGCGATTGATGGCCTCGGCAAGGTCCCCGATCGTCATCGTCCCCGAGTCGGCCAGGACATACAGGGCCGCCAGCTGGGTGAACCCGAGCCGCATCTCCCCGAGCTGGGAGGCGAACCCGATGACGAGCTCACGCCACAGGGCGCGACCCATGGCGACCCGCTCGGAGATCTGGCGGACATTCGAGATCCGCGTTCCCGCCGCAAGGACGGTTGCCGACAGGTCCGCCTCGAATCGCCGGGCGATGGCGCGAGCCGGGGGCGGCGGCCCGACACGCCGGCCGGGGCGGGACTCCACGGTCACCGCTGGGAACCGAAGGTGGATCGGGTGGACCACGCGCTCATGACCGCGAGGATATCTCGATCCCGCGGGTCCGTGCACATTCGCACAGGCCAGCCCGCGTGAGCGTGGAATCGCCCGCTACGCTGCGGAGGATGACCTCGTCTGCCTTCGTGTTCCCCGGCCAGGGCTCGCAGTCGGTCGGCATGGGACAGGCGCTCGCCGCTGCATCCCCGGCTGCCGCCTCGGTCCTCGCCGCCGCCGACGCCGCCCTCGGCGAATCGATCAGCCGCCTCGCCTTCGACGGGCCCGCCGACCTCCTCGATCGGACGGAGAATGCCCAGCCGGCGCTGCTCGCGGTGTCGATCGCGTACCTCGCGGCGCTGCGCGAACGATGGGCCGCCCTGGGCATCGAGGCGCCCGTGCCCGCCTTCGCCGCCGGCCACTCGATGGGCCAGTACTCGGCCCTCGTCGCGGCCGAGGTGATCTCGATCGAGGATGGGGTCCGCCTGGTCCGCGAGCGTGGCCGGCTGATGCAGGCCTCCGGCGCCGGCCGCGACGGCGCGATGGCGGCGATCCTCGGTCTCGACGACGCAGCCCTGCCGGCGCTCGTCGAGCGAGCGTCCGCCGCCGGCGTGTTCGGCGTGGCGAATCGCAACGCTCCCGGCCAGGTCGTCGTGTCGGGTGAGCGTGCGGCGATCGAGGTGGCCGCGTCGATCGCGAAGGAGCTCGGAGCACGAAAGGCCATCGTCCTGCCGGTCTCGGTCGCCGCCCACTCGCCATTGATGAGCGAAGCGGCCGAGGGCATGCGGCGCGCCCTCGCCGACGTGTCATTCCACGACCCGGTCGTGCCGCTCCTCGCCAACGCCGATGCCCGGCCGATCACGACCGCCGACGACGCCCGGGCGGAGCTCGTCGAGCACCTCACCGCCGGGGTCGACTGGGTGGCCGCCGTGGAGCGGATGACGGCCGCGGGGGTGACCACGTTCATCGAGGTCGGGCCCGGGCGCGTCCTGACCGGCTTGATCAAGCGGATCGCACCCGACGCCGACGTCCTCGCTCTCGATGATCCCGGCTCGCCGGATCGACTGACCGTCCCGTTCGCCATGGCCACAACCGCCTGACCCCCCGTTTCCAGAAAGGATTCCTCGAGCGTGCGCAAACCCGATTACGACCGACGCGTCGTCGTCACTGGCCTCGGTGTCATCAGCCCGGTCGGCAACGATGTCCAGACCGCCTGGGGAAACCTGGTCCGTGGCCAGTCCGGCCTGACCGAGATCACGAAGTTCGACGTGTCCCGCTACGAGGCGAAGGCGGCCGGCGAGGTCCACGATTTCAACCCGACCGACTGGATGGACCCCAAGGCGGTCCGCCGCAGCGAGAGCGCGATGTGGTTCGGCGTCGCGGCCGGCAAGCAGGCCCTCGCCGATTCCGGCTTCGAGATCACCGACGCCAACCGCGAGGAGGTCGGGGTCGTCTTCGGCTCGGGCGCGGGCGGCCAGCAGCTGATGATCGACGCCTGGATCAACCTCCACGAGAAGGGTCCGCGGAGCGTCCCGCCGACCTTCATCGCCAACGCCCTCGTCGATTCGGCGTCGGGCATGATCGCGATCGAGACGGGCGCGATCGGCCACAACGTGTGCATCGTGTCGGCCTGCGCGACGGGAACCCACAACGTCTCCGAGGGCGCCGAGGCGATCCGCCGCGGGGACTGCATCGCGGTCATCTCCGGCTCGACCGAGGCACCGCTCCTCGAGACGGCCCACGCCGGGTTCTCGAACATGCGAGGGATGGGCATGCCCCGGCCCGGCGAGGGGCTCGAGAGCGTCTCCCGGCCGTTCGACAAGACCCGCGACGGGTTCGTCCTCGGCGAGGGCGCCGGTGGCCTGTTCCTCGAGGACCTCGAGCTGGCCAAGGCGCGCGGCGCGAGGATCTACGCCGAGGTCGTCGGCTACGGCTCGGCGGCCGACGGCTGGGACATGATCCAGCCGATCGCGGGCGGTTCGGGTTCGGCGCGGGCGATGAAGATGGCCCTCGCGCGGCGCGGCGTCCCGGCCGACGAGGTCGACCTGATCAACCCCCACGGGACATCGACGCCGCTCGGCGACCAGCGCGAGGCGGAGGCGATCTGGACGGTCTTCGGCGATCGCGCCGCAGCGGCGCGCCACTCGCTGGCGATCAGCGGGACGAAGTCGATGACCGGTCACATGATGGGCGCGGCCGGTGCCTTCGAGGCGTTCGCGACCGTGATGTCGGTCGCCGAGCAGTGCATCCCGCCGACGATCAACTACCGCGACTTCGACCCCGTCTGCGACCTGTGGGTCGTGACCGAGGCGACGCCGCGAGAGATCCGCTACGGGCTGAGCAACAACATCGGCCTCGGCGGCCACAACGGCGCTGTGATCTTCAAGCGTTACGACGGCGACTGACCTCGGCGGGCGCGTTGTGCGCCCCGGATCACGTGGCGCCGCCCGGATCACGTGGAGGATGGCACCGCTCGACCGCTCGACCGCTCGACCGCGCATCCGCGACGATCGCCTACGGGTCAGTACAATCCGACGAGCCTGAGCCCTGAGGTAGACCTTCGTGCCTGAACTCGATCCATCACGGCGTGCGGTCGTCACCGGCCTGGGGGCGGTCATGCCGATCGGCAACGACTTCCCGACCTACTGGTCGAACCTCGTCGCCGGCGTCACGGGGACGCGTCTCATCCGGAGCTTCGACGCGTCCGCGTTCGAGGTCCGGATCGCGGCCGAAGTGCTCGATTTCGACCCGACGACCGTCATGGACGCGAAGATGGCCCGCCGGATGACCCGCTTCATCCATCTCGGGATGGGCGCCGCAAAGGAAGCCGTGGCCAACAGCGGGATCGACTTCGCCGCGATGACCGAGGACGAGCGCGACCGGGTCGGTGTCGTCATGAACACCGGCGGCGGTGGGATCGAGGCGATCATCGACGGGACTCACGTCCACGATCAGAAGGGCCCCCGCTTCGTGTCCGCGTTCGCCGTGCCCGCACTGTCGGGCTCGATGGGCGCCGCGCTGCTGTCGATGGAGTGGCACCTGACCGGCCCGGTCATGACCCAGGTCGCAGCCTGCGCGACATCGGTCATTGCCTTCCACGACGCCCTCCGGCTCATCCGGACCGGCGAGTGCGACGTGGTCCTGACCGGTGGCTCCGAGGCGCCTGTCGTGCCGATGGGGGTCGCGGCCCTGGCCAACATGGGCGCCCTCTCGAAGCGCAACGACTCGCCGGAGACGGCGTCCCGACCGTTCGACGGCACGCGCGACGGATTCGTCCTCGGCGAGGGCGCCGGTCTGGTGGTGATCGAGTCGCTCGCCCACGCTCTCGCCCGTGGCGCAACGCCGATCGCCGAGGTTCTCGGAGGGGCCCTGACTGCCGATGCCTTCCATATCAGCGCGCCCGAGCCGACCGGCCGCGCCGACGAGGTGACCGATCATCGACTTCGGCGAGCTGATCGCGACCTTCCGGGCATGAGCCCCGTAGGCCGCCTTGATCGCCCGTGTCTCGGTCACGTCGTTGAGGGATGTCGACGTTCCGTGGGCGACGATGTAGTCGATCTCGTCGGGGGCGACGTCGCTGTTGCGGAGCGCGTTCGTCATCGCCCGGGTCTGGCCGCGGCCGGTCGGCTCGGGCGCGCTGATATGGAAGGCATCGGCGGTCAGGGCCCCTCCGAGAACCTCGGCGATCGGCGTTGCGCCACGGGCGAGAGC